>NZ_JBTUOC010000012.1:0-148081 GCF_058345725.1 Simiduia sp.
CCAACACCTGGTGGCCCCCAAAGGATCATCGAGTGTATTTGGCCCCCTGTGAGAATTTCTCGGAGCGGCTTGCCGGGTGCTAACAGGTGAGCCTGGCCCACATAGTCATCCAGATTGCTCGCCCGTAGGCGGGCAGCCAGGGGTTGGTAGCCTTTTGATGGCGGCCCAAATAGATCACTGGTCATTGCGAATAATGTCTGTCCCAGCGGGCGGCGTAAAATTAAATTGGGTGTCGGCGAGGGGGGTGTTGATGTCGACATTACTAAAGCGAAACTGCGTGGTATTGCCGGTCTTATCTTCAAGGGACATTACCGTTAACACGCCGTCCTTAAACTCAGCCAGAATACGCGAAAAATCTGCATTCGCCGCCTTGCTAGTTAATTGGTAACGCTGCTGACCATTGGGAGCGTCCTTGATATGTTGCGTTTGACTGACCGTAAATTTTGCCGCGATTTGGTTGGCATCGCCACTCAGCAGTACCGCTGGCGCTTGACTAATTTTGTCGTCGAGCACAGATAGAGTCGCCTGCTCTAAGTCGGCATCGTATAACCACAGTAAATTGCCATCGCTGATCAGTTGCTGAGAAAATGGTGTGCGCGTATGCCATAAAAACTTACCAGGCTTTTTAACCGCGAAAGTGCCCTGGCTGGCTTGCAATGTTTTGCCTCGCGCATCCTGCAGTGTTTGTTCAAATTCACCGGACGCCGACTGCATGGCCTGCAGCAGTGCTGTCAGTTCATCTACCGGAGATGCGGCATTTGCAAAACCACAAAGCGATAGCGCCATCAGTGCGAGACTGATAGAAACTTTTGCGCGCAGCCTTGCGGCTTTCTCGCGGAAATGTTGGGTGCGCGCAGTCATTTGTTGAAACATTGTCACGTCTACCTTCCTATTTCTGTATTGACATCGGGCTTCTCACACGCACTTCGCGGGCGCCACCTCTGCGCAGGGTCTCGCGATGACCCAGCCGCCATGGATTTACTGGGGTTAATGTTTAGGTGGCGCGGGCGCCAGGACTTCGCGATTGCCGTTGGTACCCATGGCCGATACGACACCGGCCTCTTCCATTGCCTCGATCAATCTGGCGGCGCGATTGTAGCCAATGCGTAACTTCCGTTGCACCGAAGAGATCGACGCCTTTCGGGTTTCGGTAACAAAGGCCAACGCTTCGTCGTAAAGTGGGTCGGCTTCGCTGTCGGCGCCCTCCTCGCCCTCTGTCGGCAGGCCGGGAACCGGAATACTGTTTGTACTTTCATCCACGATGTCGTCCAAATAATTGGGCTTGCCACGCTTTTTCCAGTCATCTACGACGGCGTGGACTTCGTGATCATCCACAAACGCACCGTGTACCCGCACCGGGACCGAAGTACCGGGCGGCAGGTAGAGCATATCGCCATGCCCTAAAAGTTGCTCGGCCCCGCCCTGATCGAGAATGGTGCGCGAATCTATTTTCGAGGACACCTGGAAGGCAATACGGGTAGGCACGTTGGCCTTAATCAGGCCCGTAATGACATCCACCGAAGGTCTCTGAGTCGCCAGAATCAAATGAATTCCGGCTGCCCTCGCCTTTTGGGCAATGCGGGCGATCAATTGTTCCACCTTTTTACCGACAATCATCATCATGTCGGCGAATTCGTCGATAACCACCACAATGGCCGGCAGGGTTTCCAGGTCTGGGGCCTCGGCGACTGCCTCGCCGGCAACAAAATTGTCTTCGGGCACCCAAAGCGGGTCTTTTAAGGGCTGCCCGGCCTTAATGGCATCTTCTACTTTTCGGTTGAAGCCTGCCAGGTTTCTTACGCCCATGGCCGCCATGAGTTTATAGCGCCGCTCCATTTCGCCTACGCACCAACGCAACCCGTTTGCGGCGTCTTTCATGTCGGTAATTACCGGGGTCAGCAGATGCGGAATGTCATCGTATATCGACAATTCCAGCATTTTGGGGTCTACCAGAATTAAGCGCACCTCTTTGGGCGTAGACTTGTAGAGCAAGCTCAACAGCATTACGTTGACACCCACCGATTTGCCCGACCCGGTGGTACCGGCCACCAGCAAGTGGGGCATTTTTGCGAGATCGGCGATGATCGGTTCGCCGGCAATATCGTGCCCTAATGCCAGCGTTAGCGAAGATTTAGCGCGGTCGTAGGTGTCTGAGGCCAGGACCTCGCTAAGCCTAACCATGGCGCGATGCTCGTTGGGAATTTCTATGCCCACCACGGACTTGCCTGGAATGACTTCCACCACCCGTACACTGATGACGGCCAGCGAGCGCGCGAGATCTTTGGCTAGATTGGATATGCGCGATACTTTCACACCGGGCGCCGGCTGAATTTCAAAGCGTGTAACCACCGGCCCCGGCAGCACAGACACCACCTCGGCGCTAATACCGAAATCAGCCAGCTTGAGTTCAAGTAATTTAGATAGCGCCTCTAGGTTCTCTTTGCTGTAGCCTTTGTTTTGGTTGTTGTCGGCCGCATCAAGCAGGCCGATTTTTGGCAGCTCGCCGTCGACCGTGGTATCCACAAACAGCGACTTTTGCTTTTCTTTTTCGACGCGGGGGCTGGCCACCGGCTTGCGCGTGGGCGCTTCAATAACAATGGGCTCGCGCTTTTCCTGCTTTTCTACCTGGGCGGCGATGGCTTTACGGCGCGCTTTTTGCGAGGCCTGCACTTGCACCTGAGCTTTGCGATTCTCCCGATAGGACTGCCACTTGGAGACTGCCGCCCTGCAAGCTAACAAGGTAATTCGCCCAGTGTGATCCATGAGCCTGATCCAACTGATATCGGCAAAGACCGTGAGTCCAAATAGCAAGCTCGCCAGTAAAATCATGCCCGCGCCAACAAAGGAAAATGCCCCATCTAAGGCTGCCGACACCGAGGCCCCCAATAAACCGCCTTCGGAGAAGGGTAAATTGGCATCACCGCTTTGGTGCAGGGCGATCAGTCCTGTGCCGCCAATCATAAGCAACGCCAAACCCAGCAGGCGCAGACTGAACAATAGGCCATCAAAGCCGCGGTTTGATTTTCGGTCTCTGAAGATCAACCAGGCTCGCCACCCCAGCAGCAGCGGGAACAGGTAGGCCATGTGCCCAAACAACGACATAAACACATCGGCGAGCCACGCGCCAAAAGGGCCACCGGCATTGGACACTGTCCGATTGAGGCCGGTGCTGGACCAGCCCGGATCGACGGGGTCGTAGGTGGCCAAAATCAGCGTCAGGAAGGCACAAACCACCAGCAGGCCGATCAATGTTCCCTCTGTGACGGCGCGACCAACAACTTTTGTTGTCAGCGGCGTTTGCGTTTGTTCCATCGATTTCAAAGATTCACCCAGCGTATTTCAGGTTAAAAAACGGTATTTAAACTTCTACTAATAACTTAATAATCAATACGTTATACGCCTTTCTTAAAGTAAAGAAAAGCGATAAATTTCAGCTATAGCTAACTGTTATCCAATAGATTAATCGATACAATTTGCCTATTCTGCCCCCCACCCTAGAATTCGGAGCAACCAGCCCCCATCTGGGTTACGGAACATTATAACTTTGCCAATCAGGACTACCCTATGAGCGACACCAAGCACCATCGCCTCATCATTTTGGGCTCAGGCCCCGCAGGCTACACCGCGGCGATCTATGCGGCCCGCGCCAACCTCAAACCGGTTGTGATAACCGGTATGCAACAGGGCGGCCAGCTTACCACAACCACCGAGGTGGAGAATTGGCCTGGCGGCGTTCACGACCTGCAAGGGCCGGATTTGATGGTGCAAATGCAACAGCACGCCGAGCGCTTTGATACGGAAATTGTGTTCGATCACATCGACTCGGTAGACCTGAAACAACGTCCTTTCATTTTAAAGGGGTCCAGCACTTACAGCTGCGATGCACTGATCATTTGCACCGGCGCCAGCGCCCAATATCTGGGGCTGCCTTCAGAAGAGGCTTTTATGGGGCGCGGCGTGTCTGCCTGTGCCACCTGCGACGGTTTTTTCTACCGCGATCAGAAGGTTGTGGTCGTAGGTGGCGGCAATACCGCGGTTGAGGAAGCGCTCTATTTGTCCAATATCGCCGCCGAAGTCACGCTGGTGCACCGCCGCGATAGCCTCCGCTCAGAAAAGATTCTGCAAGACAAGCTGTTTGAGAAGGCAAAAAATGGCAATGTGAAGCTATTGTGGAACCATACGCTGGAGGAGGTATTGGGCGATGATAGCGGGGTGACCGGTATTCGCGTGAAAAGCACCCAGGACGATAGCACCCAGGAGTTGGATGTTCAGGGCGTATTTATTGCCATTGGTCACAAACCCAATACCGATATTTTCCAGGGCCAACTGGAAATGAAAGACGGCTATATCGTGGTTAAATCAGGCCTTGATGGCGGCGCAACCCACACCTCCGTGCCCGGTGTTTACGCCGCGGGCGATGTGTCCGATCACATCTATCGCCAAGCGATTACCTCTGCCGGCTCAGGCTGTATGGCCGCGCTCGATGCAGAAAAGTACCTCGACGACCTTGCCTAATTTTTAGGCACCAGGTCGCTTTTGAATGTCACAGGGGTTTGCGCCACTTACCAAAGCCATTAGGCTAGCGCTGTTTAGCGGTAATGGAGCAAACCCTTGATTCCCTGGTTAACCCCGGACACCCCACATTTCCCTCCCACCAATACTGCACTTGAGGATCCTAACGGCTTGTTGGCTGCGGGCGGCGCCCTGACGCCGGAATGGCTACTGGCGGCTTACCGCAGGGGTATATTTCCCTGGTTTGACGACGAAGAACTGATCCTGTGGTGGTCCCCTGCGCCCCGAATGATCCTGCTCCCAGAAAACCTCCATGTGTCAAGAAGCCTGCGCAAAGTGCTGCGCCAGGAGCGGTTTGACGTGAGCTTTAACTGCGACTTCAACTCGGTTATCCGCAATTGTGCTGCGTTGCGCGAAGATACCGGCACCTGGATTCTGCCCTCCATGCAGGCAGCCTATATTCGGCTTCATCAGCTGGGCTATGCGCACTCGGTGGAAGTACGCCTGTCGGGTGAATTGGTGGGTGGTCTTTACGGTGTTTGCCTGGGTGCACAATTTTTTGGCGAATCCATGTTTTCGCGCGCCACCAATGCTTCGAAAGTCGCGCTGACGGCCTTGGCTCGGCATGCGCAAGCTTGGGGTATACATGCGATCGATTGTCAGATGCACACCGATCATCTGGCGTCCCTGGGTGCGCGTCTCTATGACCGGGCAGAATTTGAGGCTATGCTTAAGGGGTGTGACATGACCACTAGCGCCGATTGGCAGTACCGGCCGGAGCTGATGCATGACTAGCTCGATTAATTTAAAGCTTTTCTCTACGCACCCACACCCGTGCAGCTACTTGGATGATCAAGAGGCAACCACTGTTTTTGTAGATCCAGAAGCGTCCATGGACGCAAGTCTTTACAGCCGGCTGTCCGATTTAGGCTTTAGGCGTTCTGGGCAGCATGTGTACCGGCCTCAATGTGCGAATTGTAATGCCTGCCTGCCAGTACGCATTCGTTTAAACGAATTTAAGCCCAATCGCACCCAGCGACGAACGCTTAAGCGCAACAGCGACCTGTTACTGGAACTCATGGAGTCCATCGACACCGATGAATGCTATGCGCTCTATGCGCGCTATATCAACGAACGGCATTACCAGGGCGATATGTACCCGCCCAGCAGATCGCAATACCGCGGTTTTTTAACGAATGAGTGGGGAATCACCCGATTTTTGGCTGCACGCCTGGATGGTGTGCTGGTGGGCGTGGCCGTGTGTGACCAATTGGAGCAAGGCATTTCTGCCGTTTACACTTTCTTTGACCCGGCACTTGGCGCACGCAGTCTGGGCAGCTGGTTCATTTTGAAACAAATCCAATGGGCTAAACACCAGCGGGCGCCCTACCTCTACCTTGGTTACTGGATCAAAGACAGTCAAAAGATGAACTATAAAACACAGTATCAGCCGTTAGAGTGCCTGAGAGGGGGATTTTGGGCCAGATTAAGGGCAAATTGAGTCATCCTGTCCTTGGCGAGTGCAGTGAATTAGTGCACAATTGCCGCCTTCTCGAATATGGCCAATATTTCCGGCCAACATATGCATCAAAGAGGATACTGCCGGATGGCACGCGAAGATCATATTGAAATGGAAGGTGAGGTAGTCGATACCCTTCCGAATACAACGTTTAAAGTGAAGCTGGAAAATGGCCACGTGGTCATCGCGCATATTTCAGGAAAAATGCGCAAAAACTACATTCGTATCCTGACTGGCGACAAGGTCAAGGTAGAGCTTACCCCCTACGATCTGTCCAAAGGCCGTATCACCTATCGCGCCCGTTAATCGCCTCCGGTGAGGAGCTGATGAGCTAGGCATAAAAAAGGCAGCCACTTTGCTGCCTTTTTTGTATCCGATATCACTTGCGCGACAGGGCCGCCACTTGGCGGATTTAATCGAAACCAAGCCAATGTCAGCAGATCCGCGCCGACAAAGGATGGGCGATTAACTCATTGCAGGCTCTTTCTCCTGCTCCGTTGAAACCAGCAGCTGGTCGTCTTCCACATCCACCACCACCAGGCCGCCTGCGTCCGCCAACTCACCGAATAGCACCATTTCTGCCAAGGGCTTTTTAATGCGCTCTTGGATCAATCGGGTCATTGGTCGGGCACCCATTTTCTCGTCGTAGCCGTGCACAGCCAGCCACTCGCGAGCCTCGTCGGTTACCGTAAGCTGAACGTGCTTGTCGTCCAGTTGCACTTGTAACTCCACCAGGAATTTGTCGACCACAGTTTTGATGACCTCCAGGGTGAGCGGTGCGAACTGAACCACGGCATCCAAGCGGTTTCGGAATTCTGGTGTAAAGGCTTTTTTGATTTCCTCCATACCGTCGGTACTGTTGTCTTGATCGGTAAATCCCATTGAGCGCTTGCTAAGTACATGGGCGCCCGCGTTAGTTGTCATCACCAGAATTACATTTCGGAAATCAGCTTTGCGGCCGTTATTGTCCGTTAAAGTGCCGTGATCCATAACCTGCAGTAGCAAATTAAACACTTCTGGATGGGCTTTTTCGATTTCGTCCAATAACACCACACTGTGTGGATGCTTGGTGACTGCGTCGGTCAAGAGTCCACCCTGGTCGAAACCCACATAGCCTGGAGGCGCACCGATAAGTCGAGATACCGTATGGCGCTCCATATATTCCGACATGTCAAAGCGCAGCAATTCAATGCCCATTAGCTTGGCCAACTGCCGGCAAATTTCTGTTTTACCAACGCCCGTAGGCCCCGCAAGCAAAAACGAGCCAATGGGTTTGTCCGACGATCCCAGGCCTGCTCTAGCAAGCTTGATTGAGGTGGCAATAGTGCCCACGGCCTGATCTTGACCGAACACCACCATACGCAATTGCTCCTCCAGTGTGCGCAGTTGTTCCTTGTCGTTACTGGACACACTCTTCGGCGGAATACGCGCAATTTTTGCCACCATGGCTTCAATATCCGCTACGCCAATTTGCTTCTTGCGCTTGTTGACGGGCTGTAATTGTTGGAAGGCACCTGCTTCGTCGATAACATCTATGGCTTTGTCGGGCATGAAGCGGTCGTTAATGTACTTGCCCGCCAGTTCTGCTGCCGCGCGCAGCGCCGTATCTGTGTACTTTAAGCCGTGATGCTCTTCAAACCGACTCTTTAGCCCTTTCAGAATTTGATAGGTGTCTTCTATGGACGGTTCGTTCACATCGATTTTTTGAAAACGCCGAGACAACGCCCGGTCTTTTTCAAAGATGCCGCGATACTCCTGAAAGGTGGTCGAGCCAATGCAACGCATTTCGCCGGAAGTGAGTAGCGGTTTCAGTAAGTTCGACGCATCCATAACCCCGCCAGAGGCAGCGCCAGCACCAATGATGGTGTGTATTTCATCGATAAATAAAATGGCATTGTCCTGCTTGCGCAAATCGGCCAGCAAGCCTTTGAATCGCTTCTCAAAATCGCCCCGGTATTTGGTACCGGCTAGCAAAGACCCGAGATCCAGCGAGTAAACCACTGAGTCGAGTAATGTTTCCGGCACCTCTCCGTCCACGATTTTCTTGGCGAGGCCCTCGGCGATGGCGGTTTTGCCGACACCGGATTCGCCCACCAGCAATGGATTGTTTTTGCGGCGACGCGCCAGCACTTGTGCGACGCGTTCGACCTCGTCGGCGCGCCCCACAAGTGGGTCGATTTTTCCAGTAGACGCTAACTCGTTGAGATTGGTGGTAAAGCTGTCGAGGGGGCTTTGCTGTGCACTGCCCTCGCCCACACTCTCTTCATCGACCGTATCGGGATTAGGTTCTTGAGCCACGTGGCCGGAGTGGCCTGACACTTTGGAGATGCCGTGGGTGATGTAGTTCACTACGTCGATACGTGCGATAGACTGTTGCTTGAGGTAGTAAACGGCCTGACTCTCTTGTTCACTGAATATGGCCACGAGCACATTGGCGCCAGTAACTTCTTTTTTACCCGAAGACTGTACGTGAAACACCGCGCGTTGCAATACGCGCTGAAAGCCCAAGGTCGGCTGTGTTTCGCGCTCTTGATCATCTTCTGGTATCAAGGGCGTGGTGGAGTCCACGAACTCGATCAGCTCCTTGCGCAGCTTGTTAAGGTCGGCCCCACAGGCGCGCAAAACCGTTGCTGCTGACTCGTTATCGAGCAGCGCAAGCAGCAGGTGTTCCACCGTCATAAACTCGTGGCGCTTGGCTCTGGCCCCTTTAAAGGCCAAGTTTAAGGTAACTTCTAAGTCTTTGCTTAACATCTTTGTAACCTCTAAGCTTCGTCACCTTCACCAGCAGCTTCTATTTCACATAAAAGTGGGTGCTGGTTCTCTCTTGCATACTGATTAACCTGAGCGGCCTTTGTTTCTGCAATATCCCGTGTGTACACACCGCATACGCCTTTGCCTTGCGTATGGACCTGTAGCATGACCTTGACCGCCTGTTCGCGATTCATGGAAAAAAAACCTTCCAATATCTCTACCACAAAATCCATGGGCGTATAGTCGTCATTCAATAAAACCACCTTGTACATGGAGGGTCGCTTTAGTACTGGCTTTGCCTCCTGAACCGCTACGCCGCGGTCGTGGCCGGTATCATCTTCGCTCTCATCATGACTACTACTTAATGTTAGTTGAAGAAATTTAAGATTTCCCATGTAGGCCCACTGTGATCTGCTGAACGGTTAATTTGACACCGCCATTTTACCTAAGTTCGCCAAGATAAAACCGCACAAAAGTGCTGATCTCTTGACATGGCAGGCTCAGTTGGTTAAAAGATGTGTTATCCAGCTAATTTTTAACCACCTGAACTGAACTCCCTGACATGGGATATGGGTGCGAGTTACTGGCACTGCAAGTCTTGCCAGTTGTTGTTTAAAGGTTGTGCTTTTATAAAAACTATAAAAACACGTTTTAAATCAAGGCGATAGAAGGATTTTCCTATGCCTACAGGCACTGTGAAGTGGTTCAATAACGCGAAGGGTTATGGTTTTATTCTGCCAGATGGGGGTGGGGAGGATCTTTTCGCTCACTATTCCGCCATTCAAATGGACGGTTATAGAACCTTAAAAGCCGGACAGACGGTAAATTTTGATATTGTTGAAGGCGACAAAGGTCTGCATGCAACCAATATTCAAAGTGCAGAAGCCGAGGCTCCAGCCCCGCAGGCAGACACTTCACCTAAATTGCAGGTTGTGGCTAACTAGCTAGTCACGGGATTGCCATTCGAATTTCTATAGCGCGGTCCATTGCGCCCCAAGAAAGCCCCGCGCGCGGGGCTTCCTGTCGTCTAAATCATCCTTCGTGTCGCAATTTCCAGGACATTAGCCAATTTTGGCAATGATAGCGTCGCCGAAGGCTGAGCAGGACAGCAGCTTAGCATCGTCCATTAAGCGTTCGAAGTCATAGGTCACGGTCTTGTCGGCGATGGCGCCCTCGACGCCGGCGATAATCAAATCAGCCGCTTCTTTCCATCCCAAATGACGCAGCATCATCTCTGCCGACAATATCAATGAACCCGGATTGACCTTGTCTTGGCCTGCGTATTTGGGCGCCGTGCCGTGGGTGGCCTCAAATAGCGCAACCGCATCTGAGTTATTGGCACCAGGTGCAATGCCAATTCCGCCTACCTGCGCCGCTAGGGCATCTGAGAGGTAGTCGCCGTTCAGATTCAGGGTGGCAATGACGTCGTACTCGGCTGGTCGCAACAAAATTTGCTGCAACATGGCGTCGGCAATAACGTCTTTGATGATTATCTCTTTGCCTGTTTTGGGATTGGTCATGCTATGCCAAGGACCGCCGTCGAGTGGCTTGGCACCAAACTCTTCGCGTGCCAGTTCATAGCCCCAATCGCAAAAGGCTCCCTCGGTAAACTTCATGATGTTGCCCTTGTGCACCAGGGTGACCGACGGAAGGTCTTGGTCTACCGCGTACTGAATGGCCTTGCGCACCAGGCGCTTGGTGCCTTCGGACGAGACGGGCTTGATGCCGATACCGACATTTTCGGGGAAGCGAATTTTCTTGACGCCCATTTCTTTTTGTAAGAAGTCGACCATTTTTTGCGCTTCCGGGCTACCTGCCTTCCACTCGATACCGGCGTAGATATCTTCGGAGTTCTCGCGAAAGATCACCATATCGACCTTGCCTGGCTCTTTCACGGGCGATGGGACGCCTTTAAACCAGCGCACTGGCCGCTGGCAGACGTACAAATCCATCTCTTGGCGGAGGGCGACATTGAGCGAGCGAAAGCCGCCGCCCACGGGGGTCGTCAGTGGGCCTTTGATGCCCACTACGTATTCGCGTATGGCCTCTAGGGTTTCGGCAGGAAACCAGTCTCCACTGTACTTGGCTGCCGCCTTTTCACCACAATAGACTTCCATCCAGGCAATGGATTTTTTGCCACCGTAGGCTTTTTTTACTGCTGCGTCGGTCACTTTGCGCATCACCGGCGTAATATCCACGCCAATGCCATCCCCTTCGATAAAGGGAATAATGGGGCGATTGGGTACAGTGAGCGAAAAATCGGCGTTGACGGTAATCTTTTCGCCATCGACTGGCACTTGGATGTGTTGATAACCCATTTCCTACTCCATTTTGAATGTTTGATACGACACGAACGTGTGTTTAATATGAGGGTGAGGCCCGCCACTGCCGGCCACATTGCTAAGCATGATAGCATGCCCAAACAGTGGCGCTATTGGGATTACTTGGGGTTCACTATCCATCAAATCAATAGTCTTTCTCGCTGGGGCGCAAACCAGCCCCTGGAGGCGGCAGCTGTGTAAATTTAGTTTTGATATCTCTGGGTAGACCGTGGCCAAATTATTGCTCTTAAACAAACCCTTTAACGTACTGTGCCAGTTTACCGGCGACCAAAATCGCCCCACCCTGGCCGACTTCATCGATACGCCCAACGTCTATCCGGCAGGCCGGCTGGATTACGACTCCGAAGGGCTGGTATTGCTCACCGACGACGGCAAGTTACAACAACGCATTGCCGACCCCACGCATAAGCTTCCTAAAACTTACTGGGTTCAAGTTGAAGGCGTACCTGATCCAGCGGCACTCGCGCAATTACGCGCTGGTGTGACACTCAAAGATGGAGTCACTCGCCCGGCGAAAGTGTCGTTAATGGACCCTCCGGATCTGTGGCCAAGAACACCGCCAGTGCGGCAGCGACAACAGATTCCCGACAGCTGGCTAACCCTGGTGATTACCGAGGGCCGCAATCGCCAGGTGCGACGTATGACCGCAGCTGTCGGCCACCCTACCCTGCGATTAGTCAGAGTCGCTATAGGACCTTGGTCGCTAGCAGATTTGCAACCCGGCCAAAGTCAGTCGGTGCACGTCCATCTGCCACAGCATGCGCCCGTACCTCGTCAGCGGAGGCGAAAATGAGCCCGCTTTGGACGCCGCACGTGACAGTGGCAACCATTGTTGAGCGCGACGGCGAATTTCTTTTTGTGCGCGAACATACCGCTCAGGGCGAGCGCATCAACCAGCCCGCAGGCCACTGGGAGCCGGGTGAGACTCTGTTACAAGCAGCTCGCCGGGAGACGCTAGAAGAAACTGGCTGGCTGGTCACATTGACGGGCTTTGTAGGCGTCGCCACCTATTTGGCGCCGGCCAATGGCATCACCTATCTGCGGTTCACCTTTGCGGCAAAGCCCGACCATTGGGACGCCAACGCAACATTGGATACCGCCATAATCGAACCGCTTTGGCTCGATCCCGAGGCTTTCGCACAGCAGCGCGACAGCTGGCGCAGCCCACTTGTGGGCGAGGTGCTCGACCAGTAGTTAACGCGCGGTCGCCAGCCGCTGGAGCTTGTGAGCTTACACAGGTAAAATCGCCCCCCCCTCTTCGGGCCCCTTGGTTACAGGACACAAAATGCACAGCCAAACTAAAGTCATCGTCGGTATGTCCGGTGGCGTCGATTCCTCGGTTTCCGCCCTACTGTTGCTGCAGCAAGGTTACCAAGTGGAAGGCTTGTTCATGAAAAACTGGGACGAGGACGATGGCACGGAGTACTGTACGGCCAAAGATGATCTGGCCGACGCCCAAGCAGTCTGCGAGCGCCTGGGTATCCCGCTGCATACCGCAAATTTCGCGGCAGAGTATTGGGACAATGTATTTGAGCACTTTTTGGCAGAATATAAAGCCGGACGCACGCCCAATCCCGATATTTTGTGCAATCGAGAGATCAAATTTAAGGTATTTCTGGAGTATGCCGAGGCACTCGGAGCCGATCTTATTGCCACTGGCCACTATGTGCGACGCGCAGACGTCGACGGCCAAACCCGCCTACTCAAGGGCTTGGACGGCAACAAAGACCAAAGCTACTTTCTGCACGCCGTCGGCGAGGCCGAGTTCGCCAAAAGCCTTTTTCCCGTAGGTGAGCTCGAAAAGCCCGCGGTGCGCGCGCTGGCCGAGCAGCACAACCTGGTAACCCACAACAAAAAAGATTCTACGGGCATCTGTTTTATCGGCGAACGACGCTTTAAAGACTTTCTGGAGCAGTATTTGCCCGCGCAACCCGGCCCCATTGAGGCCATGACCGGCGAACATATTGGCGAGCACCATGGGCTCATGTACTACACCCTTGGGCAGCGCCAAGGGCTGGGGATTGGCGGCGTCAAAGGCTTTCCCGAAGAGCCCTGGTTTGTCGTCGAAAAAGATCTGGCACGCAATACGCTACGGGTTGCTCAGGGCACCGATCACCCGGCCCTCTACACAGATACGCTGCTTGCCACCCAGGTACACTGGATCAATGGCCAGCCGTCCTTGCCACTCAACTGTACCGCCAAAACGCGCTACCGGCAGCCAGACCAGAGTTGCGAGGTGCACGCCACTGACAATGGCGGCCTGAGAGTCTCATTTACCAAGCCACAGCGCGCGGTTACACCGGGGCAATACGTGGTCTTCTACGCAGACGATCACTGCTTGGGTGGAGCCGTCATCGAACACAGTTTTAACCAATAGGCGGTCCATGAACAATACAGATATTCAGGCCCTCGCGCTGGCCGGCATCTTCGAAGCGGCTGCTCAGGTTGAACGCTTGGCTACCACTGGACTTAAGTCTAAAAGCAGCTTTCAAACCTTGATCCACAGCCTGTTTGTGCAGAATCCCGCTCGGCCTGAAGAGGTGTTTGACGGCCCTCTTGAGGCCGGGCTCGAGGGCCTGGTTCAATTTCTTCAAAAGGGAAAAAAGAAAGGCAGCTTTGCCGATCGCTATGTTCACGGCCTACTGTATCTACAGAAAAAGCTGTCAAATAACCCCGTAATGCTAGACACCATTGGTCAGCGCATCGGTCAAGCTCGGCATCAGTTGGATCACTTTGGAGCAGATCACGAAAACCTAACGGCGAATCTGGCAGCGCTCTACACCGACACGCTCAGCACCTTTCGCTTTCGCATTCAAGTTATGGGCGAAATGACCTATCTGCAGCAAAATCGCATCGCTAACCAGATACGGGCGTTGCTTCTAGCTGGGGTGCGCTCCGCTACTTTGTGGCGTCAAATGGGGGGGTCACGCTGGCAGCTGCTATTAAACCGGCGAAAACTGCTTGAATCTGCCGAGCGCCAACTGTACGAGCTGCGCAAAAAAGCTTCGGCATAAGCGCCTTTTTGGCTGCCTTTGGCGCCTATTTCAGGTACTATGCCCGCCCTGAATTTTTACCTATTTTATCGGGAGTTTACCCATGGAATTGTCTGCGCTGACGGCCGTTTCACCTATAGATGGCCGCTACGGAAGCAAAACCACAGATTACCGTGCCATTTTCAGTGAGTTCGGCCTGATTAAATGCCGTGTAGAAGTGGAAATCCGCTGGCTGCAGCAGTTGGCTAACCATCCGAAAATTACTGAAGTGCCCCCCTTTTCCTCCGCTACCAATGCCCAGCTCGATAAAATCGTCACAGACTTTTCAGTGGCCGATGCCCAGCGGGTGAAAGACATTGAAGCCACTACGAATCACGACGTAAAAGCCGTGGAGTACTTCATCAAAGAACAGTTTGGCGACAACGAAGAACTGGCCAAAATTAAAGAGTTTGTTCACTTTGCCTGCACATCGGAAGACATAAACAATCTGTCACACGGCTTGATGCTGAGTCGCGGCCGCGCGATTTTACTGGATCAAATGCAAGCTATCGATTCGGCTATCGCCGCTTTAGCCAAGGCGTTTGCCGCAGATCCTATGCTGTCACGCACCCACGGTCAAACCGCATCGCCGACGACTGTCGGTAAGGAAATGGCCAACGTTGTGGCCCGTCTGCGTCGACAGATAGCGGCCGTCAAGTCTGTGGAGTTGCTGGGTAAAATAAATGGCGCCGTAGGTAATTACAATGCCCACCTCTCGGCTTACCCCGATATCGACTGGGCGGCAAATGCCCAAAGCTTTGTGGAAAGCTTAGGGCTGGTATTTAACCCCTACACCACACAGATAGAACCGCACGATTACATAGCCGAGCTGTTTGACGCCATCGCTCGTTTTAATACCATTGTTATCGATTTTGACAGGGATATCTGGGGCTACATTTCGCTCGGCTACTTCAAGCAAAAAACCATTGCCGGCGAAGTGGGATCATCAACGATGCCACACAAAGTGAACCCCATAGATTTTGAAAATTCCGAGGGCAATTTGGGTATTGCCAACGCAGTGTTTAACCATCTTTCGGCCAAATTGCCGGTGTCGCGCTGGCAGCGAGACCTCACTGACTCAACGGTGCTGCGCAATATGGGCGTGGGTTTCGGTTACTGTGCCATAGCCTTTGCCTCCACCTTAAAAGGCATTAGCAAACTGGAAATTAACCGGGCGCGCCTACAGGAAGACCTAGATAATGCTTGGGAAGTCTTAGCTGAGCCCATACAGACCATTATGCGCCGCTACGACGTACCAGAGCCCTACGAAAAATTGAAGGCCCTGACGCGCGGCCAAACCATTACAAAACAGGTGTTGCTCGATTTTGTTGAAACACTGGAGATCCCTGAGGAGGCTAAGGCCGCCATGCGCGCGCTGACTCCGCACAATTATATCGGCAGTGCAACGCAGCAGGCTCAAAACCTGTAACCAAAACGGCAGCCAATGGCTGCCGTTTTTCCTTTATGCCAATCAGTTAGAGCCGCCAGCGGCAGTGCAATTTAGCCCGTTTTTTCCGAACCCTTGATGAGTGCGCTATGAACCCTTTGACTTCGCTCGGCCAGTTATCGCTTTCTGACTTTTTTACCCACTATTGGCAAAAAAAGCCCGTAGTTATCAAAGGCGCATTTCCCGGCTGGGAGAATTTATTGTCGCCCGATGAATTGGCTGGCTTGTCCATGGAGGATGAAGTGGAATCGCGCCTGGTTTTAGCCGAGGACAACGGCAAACCCTGGCAATTGCGCGCAGGTCCTTTTAGCGAATCAGATTTCAACGACCTGCCATCTGGCGATTGGTCGTTGTTGGTCCAGGCTGTGGACCACTGGGTGCCAGAGGCCACAGCATTGCTCGACCAGTTTCGGTTTCTGCCGAATTGGCGTCTAGACGATTTAATGGTGAGCTACGCACCCGATGGCGCAAGTGTGGGGCCGCATTTCGATTACTACGATGTATTTCTGGTGCAGGGTTTAGGTCAGCGTCGGTGGCAGATAGGACAACTTTGTGGCTCAAATAGCGAGCGCGTAGAAGATTCACCGCTCAATATATTGAAGAATTTTGAGCATCAAGAAGAGTTCTTACTGTCGCCAGGAGACATTCTGTATGTGCCGCCTCGAATTGCCCATTGGGGCATAGCTAAAGGCGATTGCATGACGTATTCGGTTGGCTTTCGCGCGCCGTCACACGCAGAAATTCTGGACGACTATGTGGCAGAAATCTGCAGCAAGCTTTCCGAACAACAACGCTACCAAGATCAGTTAGCCGCACAAACAGTAACGCCTGGCGCCATAAATGACGATGTCATACAAAATTTACAAAATATTCTACAGCAACACTTAGCTGACCCCGAACGCCTAGCCGAATGGTTTGGGAAATACATGACGGATCCCAAATACCTGCCCGAGCAAGATGTCACTCGGCCGACGGATGCCGATTCATTGGCGCAGGCAGCTGCAGACCTGCAAGACCACGACGGCCCCTTGTTTCAGGCGCCTGATGCCCGCTTTGCCTATCGGGACAATCAGCTGTTTGCCAACGGTATAGTCTACGCGTGCCCTGGCAATATAGCGGCGCACATTGCAAACAACCGAAGCATTAATGGCTGGCAAGGCTGGGTAACTCAGGCGGGTGTCGCAGCCCTACTGAGTAGACTGGTTGCGCTCGACTGCCTGTGGCTAGAGGACCCGCTAGAGGTAGACGTCGACTAGTACTGCGCAGAGAGCAAAAGCGGGCGGTTTGGAAGTAACCGAGATCGCCTCACGCGTGCACCAGTACCTTCAGAGGTTGCGACCAGGCACTACAATTACCTAAAAGCCCTGTGGTAAGGTTGTCGCATAGCCACTGCGGAATGCCTTCTGGCGCGCGCCCTTAGTTGCCTACCACCTGGCCCCCGCCCACTCACCGAGAAGCCATTGAGGAGGTCAAATGAGTGATAATCCTCACCTGTTTGAACTGCAGGGGGCCCAGGCTGCGGACGCCACGCCATCGCTGATTATTCTCAGCGAGCTGACGGCATTTGTTACCTTTGCCACCCAATTAGCACAGCAGAGTCGACAGCAACTGCGGCTATATAGCACGCAACTCAATCCCGACCTGTACGGCCACAGTGACTTCGTCGACGCCTGCTCTGCATTTGCCCGCGCTGCCCGACACTGTCAGCTCCAAATTCTAGTGCGCCTGGCTGAACCTTTGATAGAGCAGCCACACCCCTTGTTGCGCCTTACTAACCGATTACCCGACAAGGTGCGATTGCGCGCACTGCCACTGCCCTTCGATCCTGAAAATATTCACAAATTAGAGCGCGAGTTTCTGCTGGGTGACAACGATAAAATCCTCTTGCAGCACACCGCGACCCACTACAAGGGATTTATTCATCTTGACGACAAGCCCACAGTAAAAGAGTTTACCCAGAAATTTGATTATCTCTGGGGGCACGGCGCCCCAATTACAGAACTTCAGCGGCTGGGGATTTAATAATGAAATACTTGCTGCTTGCCGCCCTATTGCTTAGCGCCTTCGATATCCCTCACGCCTCCGCTGAGCCCAGCATGATTATTTATACCCTGCCCGTGCGGCACCGAACGCCTGAATCCATGGTGGGCGCATTATCGCCGCTCGTTGATCCCGGCGGGCAAATTTCCATTAGCGGCAATAAATTTATTATTCGCACCACGGCAGAAAATTTTCAGGAACTGGTACATCTGGTCGATGAGCTAGACACGCCAGCTGTGCAGCTGTTAATCAGTGTTCGCCAGCAATCTCAAACGGGCTCGGAACAGCAAGGCCTTAGTACGCAAGGCGGTATCAAACGCGGCAGGGTCACCTTGGACGGCACGCCCGTCGCGACCGACGGCCAGATATCAGTGAAGCGCAGCACTGGCTGGGGCAACCGCGAAAGTAGCTATCAATTGCGGGCACTGGAGGGTGAACCAGTACAATTACACACAGGACAGCAAATACCCATTCAGTCTCGGTACGGACTACTGGGTGGTGGTACCACACAGTATCACCCGGTGGAAAGTGGTATCAGCTTTGTGGTGAGAGTTTTGGGCGATCAAGTACTGCTTAATGTCACGCAACAGCAGCAGCGCCCAGTCGCCGATAACAGAATTGAAACCCAAGCTTTGCATACCCAAGTGCGCGGCCGGCTGGGCGAGTGGATTTCGCTTGCCGGGGTTCAACGTCAGAGCTATCAAGATTCACGCGGTGTCGTTCACTACCAAACAACGGACAATAGCCTGGATACGAATGTCAGCGTCAAAATAGACGCTTTTAAATGACAGAGCAACATCGATAAACGCTCAATAAAAAGCCCCGTCATGCGGGGCTTTTTGATCGACATTGCAACTAACGTTTCGGTCAATTGCCCTTGGCTTTCAGAGCTAAGCGATATTTATGTAGCAATGGTTCGGTGTAGCCGTTAGGTTGCTCCTTGCCCTTTAGCACCAAATCCAGAGCCGCGCGGTAGGCAACACTATTGTTCAAGTTAGTTGCCATTGGTGTATAGGCTGTGTCACCAGCGTTTTGTTTGTCAACCACTGCTGCCATGCGGGCAAAAGTGTCTTTTACCTGCTGCTCAGTACACACGCCATGGTGCAACCAGTTGGCAATGTGCTGACTCGAAATTCGCAATGTGGCGCGGTCTTCCATCAAACCTACATTGTTAATGTCGGGCACCTTTGAGCAACCAACACCTTGATCGATCCAGCGCACTACGTAACCCAGTATCCCCTGCGCATTGTTGTCGAGCTCTTGCTGAATTAATTCAGCCGATAGTACCGACGTATCCTCCAGCACAGGTACTGTGAGAATATCATCTAGGCGCGCCGGCTCGCGGTTGCGTAACTGCTGTTGTAGCTCGGCCACGTTCACCTGATGATAGTGCACCGTGTGCAGCGTTGCACCATTGGGCGATGGCACCCATGCGGTGTTGGCGCCAGATTTAGGGTGCCCGATTTTTTGCTCCAGCATAGCCGCCATTTCGTCCGGCATGGCCCACATGCCTTTGCCAATTTGTGCTTTGCCAGCCAGTCCACAGGCAAGACCTATATCTACGTTGGCATTCTCGTAGGCGTTAATCCAGGCCTGCTGTTTCATTTGTGCCTTGGGCACAAAGGGGCCGGCCAACATGCTGGTGTGAATCTCATCACCCGTGCGATCCAAGAAGCCGGTATTGATAAAAACAACGCGCTCTCTGGCTGCGAAAATACAGGCTTTTAAATTGACCGTGGTTCGGCGCTCCTCGTCCATAATCCCCACTTTCAAGGTGTATTCCGGCAGCCCCAGTGCCTGCTCAATTTTAGCGAATAAGTCGCAGGTAAATGCAACCTCTTCAGGGCCATGCATTTTGGGCTTAACAATATAAACGCTGCCCGTTCGCGAGTTATTAATGGCGCCGGTGTTTAGTAAATCGTGTTTGGCCGCCAGCACGGTAACCATGCCGTCCAGAATTCCCTCAGGTATTTCATTGCCGGCTTCGTCCAGCACGGCATTGTTCGTCATTAGATGGCCAACATTGCGCACAAATAACAAACTGCGCCCGTGCAACACAAGCTCGCCGCCATTGCGGGATGTGTATACGCGATCTTCGTTAAGTTTGCGCACAACCTGCTGACCGCCCTTAGTGAAAGACTCCTGTAAATCCCCTTTCATCAGCCCCAGCCAATTGGCATAAACTTCGGTTTTGTCTTCGGCATCAACTGCCGCGACAGAATCTTCGCAATCCATAATGGTCGTAATGGCAGATTCCACTAGCAGGTCTTTAACACCGGCCGGGTCAGTTTTACCAATAGGTGTCGATGGATCTATCTGAATTTCGATATGCAGGCCATTATTTTTTAGCAATATGGCGCTGGGGTCTGATTCTGTACCACGATAGCCCACAAATTTATCTGCTGATGCGAGACCCGCTTCTGTGCCGTTTTTCAGCACAACGCGCAACTCGCCAAAGCTAACCTTGTACTTCACCACGTCGGCGTGACTGCCGACGGCTAAGGGGGCCGCCTGATCCAGGTGCGCACGCGCAAAGGCGATTACTTTCGCACCCCGCACGGGATTGTAGCCTTGGCCCTTTTCTGCACCGTCGACTTCAGGGATTGCGTTGGTACCGTACAGCGCATCGTACAGGCTACCCCACCGGGCATTGGCGGCATTCAGCGCGAAACGCGCATTCTTCACCGGCACAACCAGCTGCGGCCCTGCCTGCAAGGCGATTTCTTCATCGACATTGGTGGTTGAGATCTCGAAATCAGCAGGCTCTTCTAACAGGTAGCCGATATCTTTCAAGAACTGTTTGTAGCTTTCCATGTTCTTGATAGGACCTGGATTTTCAGTATGCCAAAGGTCTATCTGGGATTGCAGTGCATCGCGCTTGGCCAGCAATGCGCGGTTGCGGGGTGCAAATTCCTTGAGAATCGCCGCCAGCGAGCGCCAGAATTGCTCAGAGGTGACACCGGTGCCCGGAGCGATCTGCTGGTCGACTAATTGATACAGGCACTCGGCTATCTGCAATCCACTTTGCGCTATTCGCTTCGTCATAAAACACCCTCTTCTTAACCCTGTGATAGAACCCAGTGACACACTGGCGTCGGAAGCCCGACCTCTCGTAACCCTCAATTCTAGTGAGAGTCGTTTGATTTATCTAACGGATACTTATTATATTGATCATAATGCTTATGAATACTAATGCGCGCTGTGTGCAACATCGACAATTAGCCGACGCATCCATTGGTGCGCGGCATTGTTTTGCAATAGCGGGCTCCAGGCCATTTTTAATTCAAACTGGGGCACCTCAAAGGGCGGCTCAGCAATCACTACCCGGGTATTGTGACTGTGCAGCTTTGCGGCCTTTGAGGGAATGGTCACAATCAGGTCTTTTTGCTCTGCCAGGAGCATTGCCGCCTGGTAGTGCCGCGTAAATACGCTGATGCGGCGTTTTTTGCCCTGCTTGGCGAGCGCCTCATCCACCCAACCCAGGCGCTGCACGTCGCGGGGGTTCACGCCTACCCCCACACCCATACCGGTTTTACTGACCCACACGTGCTGTGCCTGCAGGTAAGCCTCCAGTGAAAATCGATCCTTTATGGGGTTTTCGGCGCTAAACATGCAAGAAAAGCTGTCTTTCCAAAGTGTTGTTTGGTGAAAAGACTGCGGCATACTGTCAAAGCGATTGATGACCATATCCACCTTGCCCTGCTCAACGTCCAAGAAGCTCACATCCGAGGGCGTCATAATATCCAACGTCACACCGGGTGCCTCGCTGCGCAGCCGAGTTAAGACCTGCGGAAACAATACGGCCTCGGCATAATCGCTCGCCATGATCCGGTATACGCGATCTGAGGCCGATGGATCGAAGTCGCTTTGCGGTTGCACTGCCTTCTCCACATTGGCCAGCACGTCGCGGATTACGGGCTGAAGCCCTAGCGCGCGCTCTGTGGGCGTCATACCCTCACTGGTCCTCACGAGCAGGGGGTCTTCAAATAGATCCCTCAGGCGGCGCAGGCCATTGCTCATGGCCGGCTGGCTCAAGCCTAGATGATTTGCCGCCTTCGTGACATTGCGCTCGCGCAGCAATACATCCAGATAAACCAGTAAATTCAGATCAATTCGGTTAATATTCACCCTTATCCCCCTCTCAATAGCTCCGCGAGCTTGGCCCCTACTGCACTATTCGGCCAATATTTTCCGCACACCATAATTCATATTGCTGATATCCGCAATAATAACTATAAATTAGGCAAATCTTGGTGCAGATCCTAGACTTGTTCTCAAGCGACCAATGCTTACCGGGCTGCCTGCTCTCAAGGCGCCAGCTCGGGATCATTAACCCAAGAACGGGAAGGACTACACCATGTCTCAGTACACTAACGATATCGCCGCCGTTGCCGCCCTGCGTGAAGCACAAGGCGCAAAATGGGAAGCCATTAACCCAGAATATGCTGCGCGTATGCGCGCCCAGAACCGTTTTCAAACCGGTCTGGACATCGCCCGTTACACCGCCAAGATCATGCGCGAAGACATGGCTAATTACGACGCAGACACCGCGCAGTACACCCAATCCTTGGGTTGCTGGCACGGCTTCATCGGCCAGCAAAAGCTGATTGCAATTAAAAAGCACCTGGGCAGCACCAAGCGTCGCTACCTCTACCTGTCAGGCTGGATGGTAGCTGCATTGCGCAGCGAGTTTGGCCCTCTGCCCGATCAGTCAATGCACGAAAAAACGTCCGTTGCATCGCTAATCGAAGAGCTTTACACCTTTTTGCGCCAAGCCGATGCCCGCGAATTGGGCGGACTGTTCCGTCAGCTGGACGATGCGCGCGCTAAAGACGACCAGAAGCTGGCTGCCGAAATCCAAGCGAAAATCGACAATCACGAAACCCATGTGGTTCCCATTATTGCCGACATCGATGCCGGCTTTGGTAACGAAGAAGCCACCTACCTGCTGGCTAAAAAAATGATCGAAGCTGGTGCCTGCTGCATCCAGATTGAAAACCAAGTTTCTGACGAGAAGCAGTGCGGCCACCAAGACGGCAAGGTCACAGTGCCACACGCCGACTTCCTGGCCAAAATTCGCGCCGTGCGCTACGCCTTCCTCGAGCTGGGCGTAGAAGATGGTGTGATTGTTGCGCGTACCGATTCACTGGGCGCGGGTTTAACTAAGCAAATCGCTGTTACCAACGAACCGGGTGACCTGGGTGATCTGTACAACAGCTTCCTGGATGCCGAGGAAGTAGCGCCTGCGGATATGAAAAATGGCGATGTGATCATCAACCGCAATGGCAAACTGTTGCGTCCTAAGCGACTGGCAAGTGGTCTGTTCCAATTCCGCCAGGGCACCGGTGAAGACCGCGTTGTACTCGATTGCATCACGTCACTGCAAAACGGTGCCGATCTACTGTGGATCGAAACTGAAAAGCCGCACGTTGGCCAAATTGCCGCCATGGTTAATCGTATTCGCGAAACAGTGCCCGATGCCAAACTGGTGTACAACAATTCACCATCGTTCAACTGGACGCTGAACTTCCGCCAGCAGGTATTTGACGCATGGGTAGAAGCCGGTAAAGACGTATCTTCCTACGACCGCAATAACTTAATGTCGGTAGATTACGACAATAGCGAGTTGGCTCAGGAAGCAGATCAGCGAATCCAGAACTTCCAGAAGGATGCATCGCGCGAAGCTGGTATTTTCCACCACCTGATTACCTTGCCAACCTACCACACTGCCGCCCTGTCAACCGATAATCTGGCCAAGGGCTACTTCGGAAACGAAGGCATGCTGGCTTACGTGCAAGGTGTCCAGCGTCAAGAAATTCGCCAGGGTATTGCCTGTGTGAAACATCAGAACATGGCCGGTTCGGACATGGGCGACGATCACAAAGAGTACTTCTCAGGCGATGCTGCGCTGAAGGCCTCTGGCAAAGACAACACCATGAATCAATTCTGATTCTAAGCGACAACGAAAAAAGGGGCTGAAATTCAGCCCCTTTTTTTATCTGCCAAACTTTATCATTTTTCATGGATCGGTCGAAGTAAACAAACGATAACAATTGCGTTGCGAGGTGCCACCTGCAGACTCACGGCATTGTTTTTGCGTTATACAGAAAATACTTTAGAGTGAGGTGAAGCAGTCACGCTAGTCGACTAGTGACCGCTCTTCGGCATGCATTCGTTGGCCCACCTATTTTGTTTTAGGCCCTAGTCCGCGAAATTCAGCGATCGTTCAGCGATCAAAACACCGTTCGCATCTGCATACACATAATCCCCTGGGCGAATGTTCACACCGCCAAAGCGTAAACCGACATCCACATCTCCGAGGTTGCGCTTGTCCGTTTTTACCGGGCATGGCGCTAGGGCTTTAACACCCAGTGGCAGAGTGGCCAATATCGTCACATCGCGTACACAGCCATTAATGACAAACCCTGCCCAACCGTTGTGTACAGCTTGCTCTGCGATCATGTCACCTAACAGTGCTTTGCGAAGCGAGCCGCCGCCATCGACTACCATGACCCTACCCTCGCCAGGTGTAGAGGCCAGAGCTTTTACCTTTGAATTATCTTCAAAGCAGCGCACTGTCACCGCTGCGCCAGAAAAACAGCTGTGGCCGCCAAAGTCGCGCAGATTGAGCTCTAGGCACTGTACTTCTGTGCCATACGTGTCCGACAAATCGGGGGTGGAAAAAGGCGTCGCAGACATGACCGCTCCTCTTTAAATAGGTTGCGCCATTATTGCATTGAATTACGCCACGTGTGCGGCCGCCGCCATCGATCAAATGGATATTGATTATAAGTCCACGCCGATAGTGGCCCCATCAAAACAATGGGGTACTTTTTCAAGCTGCTTCAGGCAGTGTGCCAAGGGCCCCTCTGCCACGCCGCTATCCAGCGAAAATGCTATTCCGTGAACAGGGCAGCGAATACGCCCGTCCAGCACCTGTGCTCTGTCCATCCGGGCATCCATATGGGGACAACGATTAACTAGAACATACGGCCGGCCATTGTCCTGCACCAGTAATAGAGCGTGACCATTCACTTGAAAGGCCCGGCAATAGCCGTCGTGCAAATGTATAACTTTTTCCAATGGGTGGTAGGCCAAAATACTGTCCTATTGGCTGTGTTGAGCGGTAAATTCCTGAATCGACTGAACCAGGCCCGGCATGATTTGATGTACGCTCTGCTCCTGTAACAGCCACTCGCGCGCACTGATGTAGCCAGATGACGTATCCGCCAGTAAATGCACAGAGACTGCTGGAAGATGCCGCCAGCGCTTGAGCCGATCGGCAAATTGTTCCGGTGCAAAAATATGCAAAACCTGGCGTGGCTGGCTCAGAAACAGCTTCAGTGGTTCTACAGGCTGACCACGCCAGCGCGTAAGCAGTCCAAAACGCCTGCGCCAAATACGTAACCACTCGCGACGCTCTGGCTCGTCGCCACCCGGCTCCTGCAATAATCGCTTGCGCAATCCAGCGTCTGCAATACGCTGCCCTAAGCTCATCGATTCCTTATCGCAGGGGCCGCCTAACGACACTAGCCCCGCTATTAAGTTACGGGACAACAAACCCGCCTGGTAGGCATACAGAAGGGCGAGACTGCTGACGTCGACACCGATAAATACGGCAGCTTGCCCAGTCTGCTCCCGTACAAACATCGCTGCCGCCGGTAGATCACACTCGGCAATTTCTAGCGGTCCGTGGGTTTCTGCCCGCAGCGGCGAGCTGCCGTGCTCGCGTAGCTCCGGTAGCCACACATCGTAGCCGGCATTGATTAGTGCCATCGCCAATCCTTGGCCTGCGGCTATCCATTGCTGCCGATTGCGATACAAGCCGTGCACCAGTACTACGGGTGGCAATTCGGCACGGCGTTTGCCCGGCACGCTCAAATGTGTCACCGCAAACTCTACGGTTCGATCCATGCTGTTACCCGGTTTCAGCAGGTACACATCCTCAACATAGTCGCCCTTTAATTCGGCTTCTTTCAATACAGCAGGAAACAATCCGCTGCTGCTTTTTACACCCAACTGCGCGCTCATGGAGCGCCCCCTTTACACTGTGCTTTAGATGAATGACTCATTTGGCTTGCGTTGCCCAAACACTTACAATTGCGGCCCGATTACCCACCCACACTGCACACCTATGCCCGAGCAACCTGAATTGATCGCTGCCCCCTATCTGGATGACCCGAGTAGCTGGTTGGCACACTTTGAAGAATTGCCTCATACGGTGTTTTTTGATAGCGGTCTGAGTGGCCATAAAACGGCCCGGTATCATATCATTACCGCTGCTCCGCAACAGTGGTTGAGTTTGCAGGGCGGCACTTTGACCCATACATACCAGGGCGAAACGCGCCACGTGACTGTGCGGGATGCCGCTCAAGTATGGGCGCTACTGGGGGATATGCAGCCCGCCTCCCCCGCCCACTGCTCACTGCCCTTTTGTGGCGGTTTGGCGGGCTTGCTGGGCTACGAGTTTGGCCGCCTGCACCAGCTAGGCTCACCCAGCCACAGCGACCTTGACTTCCCCGACCTAGCTGTTGGCTACTACCCCTGGGCGTTGGTACAAGATGCCTATAGGCGGGAAACTAGCCTGTGTTTTTTACCCGACTGCCCGCCTGTCCTGCGAGCGCAGGTGTTGGCTATCTGCGCCAAAGCCGACAATATTCCAGAGAATAAAACCATAGATATCAACAACTTAGAAAATCATATTAACGTTAACTCTTACGAAGGTGCATTTCGTAAAATACAGCAATATATTCTTGCTGGCGATTGTTACCAAATAAATCTCACGCAGCGCTTTAGTTCGCGCCAACCCGAGGCAAGCAACATTGATCGCTACCGAGCATTACGGCAACGGCAGCCCGGCCCAATGGGCGGCTACCTCGCCATAGACAAGGCGCGAGCACTTTTAAGCATGTCCCCGGAGCGCCTGGTCAGCGCACAGCAAGGCAAGGTACTCGCACAACCTATAAAAGGGACCGCAAGGCGCAGCAGCAACCCGAAGGAGGATCAACAACTAGCCCGCGCACTACAAAATAGCGCTAAGGACAGGGCTGAAAACTTGATGATCGTGGATCTCCTGCGCAACGATTTGGGAAAGGTTTGCGCCATCGGAAGCGTGGGGGTACCCAAATTGTTTGAACTTCAAAGTTTTAACAACGTGCATCATTTAGTGTCCAGTGTCTGCGGTCAGCTCTCAGAGCACCAAACGCCGCTGGCATTGTTAGCGGCCTGCTTTCCTGGCGGGTCAGTGACAGGAGCGCCCAAGCACCGAGCAATGGAGATAATCGACGAGCTGGAAGCTGGCAGTCGCAGTGGCTATTGCGGTAGCTTGTTTTACCTGAGCCAAAATGGCAATTTGGATTCGAACATAACCATTAGAAGTTTAATCGCAAGTCCTGAAAGCCTGACTTGTTGGGGCGGCGGTGCTATCACTGCGGGCTCAATCGTCGAGGATGAATACCAGGAATCCCTCACCAAGGTTGCGAACTTGCTGGGCAGAGACTCGTCACAGATATAGGTCACTCAGGTACTCGTGCTCACGCAATGCCGGCCTCGCCAACACAAGCTGTATTACGCTACATGTTCCCCGTGGAACATATAACCACTCAATCTAAAAAAAGAGCAAATAACAAACAATTAGGCTGATTTACAGCCTAACATTTGGACGAAAGTTGTACCGCCTACACCACATCTGCTCACTATTTAATCCGAAAACACCAAATGTAGTGTTTTTTGGCTAAAACACAGCCATTGTTCCACGAACTGCTGGCGTTACAGCTAAGACACGAAGGTTATAAAACTATAATTATTGATTGCTTATATCTTATAAAAGGCTTTGCTAAAATTGCCTACTTTTCTGGCATTCTAATGCGCATCATGCGCGGCACTCATAGGCAATCCATGACGGACGATCCCATTACACTTGTAGATTTAAATGCGCAACTCGAATCGGCCTCACCTATGGAGATTTTAGAGTACGCCATTGACAACTATGCCGATTTGGCACTGTCGTTTAGCGGCGCTGAAGACATTGTACTGATTGACATGGCCAAAAAAATCGACCCCCAGGTGCAGGTTTTCAGTCTGGACACTGGGCGGCTGCATCCAGAAACCTACGAGTATTTAGAGCAGGTTCGGAAACACTACAAGCTGAATTTGGAAATACTGTATCCAGATACACACGCCGTGCAGCAGCTCGTGTCTGCCAAAGGCTTGTTCAGTTTTTACGAAGACAACCACCAAGAGTGCTGTGGTATCCGTAAAATTATGCCCCTGCAGCGGAAACTTCAAACGCTGGACGCTTGGGTTACCGGACAACGCAAGGATCAGAGCCCAGGCACGCGGGCCAATATTCCCGTAATCCAGGATGATAAGCTTTTTGCCAAAACCGGCGGCAGTCTCACTAAGTTCAATCCGATTGCGAACTGGAGTTCACGGGCAGTGTGGGATTATATCCGCGCCCATAATGTGCCCTATAACGCACTGCATGATCGCGGATTTATCTCTATCGGGTGCCAACCCTGTACACGGCCAGTGGGACCAAATCAACACGAGCGAGAGGGGCGCTGGTGGTGGGAAGAGGCGACCAAGAAAGAGTGCGGCTTACACGCCGACAATGTGAAACGTTAAACGGCCCTACCGCTGCTAGCAAAATGGCGCTTATGGCTGCTTTTGAATTAATACCGCAAATGGGATGTGTCTGTGAAAATTACTTTGGTTAAAAAAATACTGGCTGACGGTAGCCCTTGTAAAAAGTGTGCGGACGTATTAGAAAAACTTGAAAGCGCCGGGCATATGCACGCCATTGATGAGGTAATAATCGCCGATGAGCGCGACAACAATTCTCCAGGCATGCAGCTTGCGGCGAAACTTGATGTGCATCGCGCCCCTTTTTTTGTGGTAGAAAAACCAGGCGAGGAGCCGCTGGTGTACACAGTTTATATGAAGTTCCTGCGCGATGTACTGGAGCAGAAAACCAGTGCCTCCGACGAGGCCACGGAAATTCTCAGCAATAATCCCGATCTTGATTTTTTATAACGGCTGTAGGCGAGATAACTAAATATAAAAAACGGGGCTAAGGCCCCGTTTTTTATGGCTGAGCCATCAATAGGTTGGCAATTCCATGCCGTCAAACAGGTCGTCAAGCTCGGCTTTGGAATGCTTCTGATAGGCTTGATCCACCACCTCGCGAGTAAGATGCGGCGCAAACTGCTCGATAAAATCGTACATAAATCCGCGTAAAAATGTTCCGCGACGAAAGCCAATTTTGGTAGTGCTGGCGGCAAACAAATGGCTAGCATCCAAAGCAACCAAATCTTTGTCGACCTCTTCGTTATAGGCCATTTTTGCGATAATACCTATGCCTAGCCCAAGACGAACGTAGGTTTTAATGACGTCGGCATCGGCGGCGGTGAACACCACCTTGGGCGCCAAACCTTTTTCGATAAAGGCTTCATCTAATTTGGAGCGCCCCGTAAAACCAAAAACGTAGGTCACGATCGGGTGCTTAGCCACAGCCTCAAGAGTGAGCGTCGACTGCTGGCAAAGGGGGTGATTGCGCGGCACCACCACACATCGGTTCCAGCGGTAACAGGGCATCATCACCAGGTCCGAAAACAGCTCGAGCGCCTCTGTGGCAATCGCAAAGTCCACTGTGCCGTCGGCGGCCATTTCAGATATCTGCATGGGTGTTCCCTGATGCATATGCAGCGACACCTCGGGGTAGGCCTTTATAAAAGACTCAATTACCTTGGGCAGTGCGTATCGCGCCTGGGTGTGAGTGGTCGCCAAGGAGAGGCTACCTTTTTTCTCGTTGCTGAACTCCTGTGCAACCTGTTTAATACTTTCGACTTTGCGCAGTATTTCGCCCGCCGTTTTCAGAATCGCTTCGCCTGCGGGCGTGATACGGGTAAGGTGTTTGCCACTGCGGGAAAAGACTTCCACGCCCAGTTCATCTTCCAGCAAGCGAATTTGTTTACTGATACCGGGTTGCGAGGTATACAGGCTCTGCGCGGTGGCTGACACATTAAGGTCGTGATGTGCCACTTCCCAGATATAGCGCAGTTGTTGCAATTTCATACAAGCCCTCCGATTGGCCGCTGAAACGTTTTAGCTGTTATAAGAATCAGCAGAAATATTCTAATGGAGAATAGATAGGTTTTTTTGCCTTTGCCAGTCTTTCGCGCGTTTTCGTCATAAACAGCAGGCTGAGTATAGTCACCAAAGGCCAAGTTGCTCGCCTTGGCTCAGGTCGCCCTCGAGATGGCGCTGGGCCAGGGGGATGGTAAACACGGGGATGAGCGAGCGCTGAAGGATTTTAGTGGCCACAGACCCAAGCAGCGGCACGCCATCGCCGCGGGTACTCTGCCCGCCAATCACAATAAGGTCTGCCTTGCTGGCGCGCGCATGCGCTAAAATCACTTCTGCGGCCGGGCCCTGATCCACCACCACATCACAGATAGTGCCAAGATCCTCCATGCCCGCCATATAATCTTCGGCCAGGCTGTCGACGACCTGTTCTTTAATATTGGCCAAAATCTTGTCGATGGCTTGGTGGGCATGCTTTTCTGCAGTGCCAGCGTAGGTGCTAAAAATAGCCTTGGCAAAGCTTCCCAGGGGCTCTACCGCATGCACAACCTCCACTTTGGCGCCACATTGGCGGGCAAGGTAGACGGCGTGATATATCAAATAAGACGTCTGCGGCCCGAGGTCAGTACCACACACAATCCTCTCTATCATAAAGCCACCGAACCGCAGGTGAATGACATGCTTTTAGCATAGCAGCGCTCTCGCGGTCCGCTACTCGTTGGCCACACCGTGGGGGACGTGCCCGGTGGCGACATGCTCGCTGGCTGCACTGCAATGGGTTTGCTGGTCGTCAAAAAACACGTCTGCACCATAGGCCTTCAAAAAGCTGGCCTTGCTCATACCACCTAAAAACAATGACTCGTCGATTCGAATGTCCCAAGCCCTCAGAGTGCGGATAACCCGCTCGTGTGCCGGAGCGGATCGGGCGGTCACTAAGGCGGTACGAATTGGCGAATTGTCCAGACCAAACTCAGACTGGATACTGTGCAATGCCGCCAGAAAGGGTTTAAAAGGCCCGCCGGTCAAAGGTAGCTTGGCCGCCTCCCGCTCATTTTTTGCAAACGCCTCAAGTCCCTGGGTCTTGTAAATGCGCTCAGACTCATCGGAAAACACCACAGCGTCACCGTCAAAGGCAAAACGCAGCTGGGTGCGCGCCTCTTTGGGCTGCTTAGTTGCCAACAAGGTGGCCGCCGCCACGCCTTCTAGCAGTGCCGAGCGTACGTCATTGGGATCGGTGGACAAAAACAGGTGGCAGCCAAATGCCGTTACGTACCGATAGGGGTCTTCGCCGCCGCAAAAGGCGGCGCGGATGATCGGCAAGTCGTAGTGTTGAATCGAATTAAAAACCCGCAGGCCGGTATCGGCACTGTTTCGGCTTAGCAATATCACTTCGACAGCGTGATCCTTCAGGCTGTCGTTTAATCTCAGCAGCTTTTCAACCAAAGGAAAAGCTTCCCCCTTGGGTAGCACCTCTTCCTCGCGATCTATTTGATACTGGGCGTAGGCTTCCAGCCCCTCTTCCATAAAGACGCGATGGCTTTCGTCCAGGTTAAACAGCGCTCTGCTTGAAATGGCGATCACCAGTTTCTTCTGATCCGGCAGGTATTTCATGATCTTTCTCTGCAATAAAACGTTGGCTATCTTACACGCCCTGCTCCACAGGCGCCTCTGCCGCAGCAGCTAGTAATACCAAAGCGCCCTGGGTTTGGCCCGAGCCAAGGGCACGGTGCGCAAGCGCCGCGTCCGCCAAGGGGTAACGCGCGTGAATAGCCGAGACAAACCAGGGCGCCGCCATTGCAGTGGCCAATTTTTGCCACAAACCTTCAAGCTCTGCCCGGTTTTGCGTGTAGTGCGCCAAGGTGGGGCGCGTTAAAAACAACGACCCCTTTTGTGCCAGTACAAGAGGGCTCACCTCGGGAGCTGGACCCGAGGCATTACCGAAAGTCACCATGTAGCCTCTGGGCGCCAGCAGCTCCAGGGAGCGTTCGAAGGTATCCTTGCCCACGCCATCGTACACAACTCGTACGCCTGCGCCGCCGGTGCAGCGATCCACTTCACTGACAAAGTCCTCGGCCCGGTAATTAAGCACCGCTTCGCAGCCACAGGCCTTGGCCGCCTCGAATTTGGCCACAGAGCCAACGGTGCCAATAACCCGGCATCCCATGGCGACCGCCCACCGACAGAGAAGCTGGCCCACGCCGCCGGCAGCCGCATGCACCAAAATCCAATCCCCCTTATTAAGGGATACCGTTTCGTGCAAAAGGTAAGCTGCGGTCAAACCCTTTAGTAAGGACGCTGCCACAGTGTCGAAAGCCAGTGTTTGCGGCAGAGTGAGCAATTGTTCGGCATTTACGCAGTGATAATCACTGTATGCGCCGAGCGGGCCACCGCAATAGGCCACTCGATCGCCCGGCTTGAAGCCGGTAACGCCCTCGCCCACCGCATCGACCCAACCTGCAGCCTCTAAGCCTAATCCCGAGGGCAAGGACACGGGATAGAGTCCGCCGCGGTGGTAGGTATCAATAAAATTAACTCCAATGGCGGCGTGCTTGACGCGTACAAAGCCTGCGGCCGGCTTGGGCAATTCGGCAGACGCCAATGTGAGTACGGACTCGTCACCCACCTGGTTAAATACGATGCGTCGGTTTTTCATCCAAGTCTCTCTTAATTGTCTAGGCTATTTGTCTGTAGGTGATTTTTGGAGGGCAGCATGTCAAATAAACGCTACCGCTGGCTGGATGCGGTCAGTGATCTGGCCACGCTGTTTGGGCAGCGCTGGGTTGCCTTGCCACTGATTGGCCTGTTGATTTTTAAGCTGGTGAGCATTGCACCCGCTAGCGCCTGGTATTTGCCACCCCTGCTTTTGCTGACCTTATTGCTGGCCATCCGCATGACTGCTGCTCTGGCATTACACAATCAAAAACTGTTGCTTCAGCTCTACACAGAGCAGCGGCGACGTTCGAAACAGCCACCGCGTTAGTCTTTTGCGCCACTATGGCCCTTCTATATCATTGGGGCCAGCGACAACAATGTCGTCTGTTTTGTGTGGCGCTAACAAGGTATACACCAGCCGCTTTAAATCAGCGAGGGTCCTTTCCGAACGCCGTCCGACCTGATTGACAACCACTAGCGACAAGGCGTGCGTCATTTCCAGGTAGGCTCGCCCTAATCGGTTCAATTCGTTGTCGCTGGAAACAAAGCCCAATCGCTTAAAAATCACCATCATGCGCTCGATGATCATCGCGTCGTGCCGTTCATCCAGGTCGCGTAATTCGGGCACTGCCCACATGGCCTGGGCTAGCGGCAATATGGCGCGCTCATCGCGGTATACCTCCAGCATCCGATCGACGGCGCGATCAACAACCGCTGCCAAGTCCATGGTCTCCACTGGCATTTGCTCAATGCTGGTCAGGGCTTGGGACATAGTCTCTAACCATCGGTCCCCTAAGGCGTAAAGAATGGCCTGCTTGTTCGGGAAATAGTGGTACAGCGACCCGACGGATATCGCGAGCTCCTTGGCGATTAAGATGGTGGTGAGCTCGTCAAACCCCACTTCGCCGAGCAACTTGGCGGTGACATCCAGAATTTGCCGCGTGCGAAGCTTGGCGCGCTCCTGCACGGGCTGGCGACGTGGGACCACTGAATTAGTGCGTTTTTCCGTCCGGTTGTTCAAGGCGTTTTGGGCTCCGCGCAGGTGTGGTCAGCGTCCAGAAAATTTGACTCAAAACGAGAGCTATGGCTGCCAGCACTGAAACTTGCTGATCTTTTAATAGATAAACCCTATAAAAAATCAGTATTTAGCGCAAATTATAACTCAATTTTACCTATCCACCGGCGAATTCCGTCGGCGCCGCACCTAGACTTCGAAAGTTACAGCTTGTCGAGCAAGCTGTAGTACAACATCCCCGCCACCAGACCTGGCCAGCGCAGTAGCGTCCCGCCGGGAAACATGGGTTGCGGCAAACTCGCCAGCACATCAAATCGCTCCGCCGTGCCGCTGATCGCCTCGGCTAGTAATTTACCGGCCATAGTAGCCGTGGGTACACCGTGACCTGAATAGCCCTGACCATAAAACACGTTTGGCTCTAAACGACCAAAACTGGGCATGCGATTGAGCGTAATGGCCAGCGTGCCGCCCCAGCCGTACTCAATGCGTGTTTCCGCGAGTTGCGGGTAAACCTTAAGCATATACTTGCGAACAAATTGCTTTATGTCTGACGGGAAGCGGCTAGTGTAGTTTTCACCACCGCCAAAAATCAGTCGATTATCACCCGACAGCTTCCAATAATTAATAACAAACAGGGAGTCTTGCACCGCCACGTCGTCGCGAATGAGCGAGCGCGCCACTGACTCGGCGAGCGGTTCTGTGGCCAGTACAAAATTATTGATGGGCATAATTTTCCGGGCCAACCGCGGCTCCAGCTTGTGTAAATAGCCGTTAGTAGCAAAAACCACATAGGCTGCCTGCACCGAGCCTGCCGCCGTGTGCACTTGCGCCGGTTCACCCTTGTCGTAATGCGTTACCGGGGAATCTTGGTAAAATTGGACACCCGCCTGCTTTGCTGCTTTGGCTAGCCCCAGTAAATAGTTGAGCGGGTGCAAATGACGAGACCCCCGGTCCAAGTAGCCCGCGTGATAGCCCGCGCTGCCCACCATCTGCTGTACCGCGTCGCGGTCGACAAACTCAGCCTCCTCGTAGTGATAGCGATCGCGCAAGGTCTGAACGCCGGCTTTCAACCCTTCTACCTCGCTGGCCTTATTGGCTAGATGCAAAATGCCCTGCTTTAGATCACAGGCGATTTTGTGCCGCTTAATCCGCTCTTCTACGGTAGCCACTGCCTCTAGACCAAAATCCCAGAGCAATTTAGCTCGCTCGAAGCCCAGGCTTGCCTCTAGGTCGGCCTGATCCTTGCGCTGTCCTGTCCCCACATGCCCCCCATTGCGACCGGAGGCGCCCCAGCCAATTTTATTGGCTTCTAGCACAACTACCTGATAACCCTTTTCCGCCAGATGTAGCGCCGTGGATACGCCCGTATAGCCCGCACCTATGACACAGACATCTGCGCGCACCTGTCCTTCCAAGGCGCCTTCATCAAAACCTTCGTTTGCCGTGGCGGCATAGTAAGAGTCGGTGTGTGCCCGCCGAGTTTCGTGCCAAATACGGTTCATACAGCCTCCGGGCTGACCCAAATGGGGATCTTGTGTTTCATCCAGCCTGAGCATAGACTGAATAATAATTCGGTTTCATAGTAGGTACAGGCGCACGTCTACGCAAGCCCCATTTGGGTTAAGGACGTCTTTGCCAGCGCACCCGTTGTAGCTGGGCTAGCCTTCATTTACTGTTAAATCTATTCACCCACAGCTCCCATAGGTGCACCATGGTTGATTCCATAGACGCTTGGCTCAAACAAAACGGCATAACCGAAGTTGAATGTTTAGTACCCGATATGACGGGCAGCGCTCGGGGGAAATTCATTCCCGCGCACAAGTTCATAAAAGAAGATAGCCGCTTACCGGAAAGTATTCTGGTGCAAACAGTCACAGGCGAGTATGTCGATAACCATTGGGACCTTGTGCAACCGCTCGATTCGGACATGTTGCTAGAGCCAGACCCCAATGCCATCAGAATCGTACCCTGGGCTGAAGAGCCCACCGCGCAGATCATCCACGACTGCTACACCCGTTCCGGCGAGCCCCACCCCATGGCAACCCGCAACGTGCTAAAGAAAGTCTTGGCGCTGTACGAAAAAGAAGGCTGGACGCCAGTCGTTGCACCAGAAGTTGAGTTCTATCTCGTTAGCCAAAATACCGACCCAGATTACGAGCTGACATCGCCACCCGGCCGCTCGGGGCGCCGCGAAATAGTTCGCCAATCGTATAGCATTGACGGCTGCAACGAGTACGAACCCATAGTAAACGACATGTATCGTTATTGTGAGGCCCAGGGTCTGGATGTTGATACGCTGATTCACGAATCGGGTGCCGCACAGCTTGAAATCAATTTTGTGCACGGCAACGCGCTGGATCTAGCAGATCAGGTTTTTACTTTTAAACGCACTATGCGTGAAACGGCCTTCAGGCACGGAATCTACGCAACCTTCATGGCTAAACCCATGACCAACGAGCCGGGCAGCGCCATGCACATACACCAAAGTGTGGTGGACGCAGAGGGCAACAATATTTTTGTGGATAGCGAGGGTAAAGAAAGCCAACTATTCAAGTACTATATTGGCGGCTTGCAACGCTACATCCCCAATACCATTTCTTTTTTTGCGCCCAATGTGAATTCATATCGCCGCTTTGCAAAGGACATTGCCGCGCCAGTAAACCTCGAGTGGGGGTACGATAACCGCACCGCAGGCATTCGGGTTCCCGATAGCTCTCCTGCTGGCAAACGCGTGGAAAACCGCTTCCCCGGCGTAGACGTTAATCCCTATCTTGCCTTCGCTGCCTCCCTAGCCTGCGGTTACCTTGGCATGAAAAATAAATTGTCGCCCACACCGCCCTGCGAGGGCCACGCGTCCGAAGACGGAGAAATTGAACTGCCTCGCAATCTATTACACGCGCTGAATTTACTCACTGACTGCCCAGAACTCGAAGACGTGTTTGGTGCGGAATTTATCAAGGCCTATGCCGCAGTAAAAATGGAAGAGTTTGAAGCGTTTAACCGGGTGATCACCTCCTGGGAGCGCGAGTACTTATTGCTAAACGTGTAATTGAGGCGCCACCATGAGATTAATCACTGGCAAACACCTGCTTTTAGCGTGTGCAATCTTCATGGTGGCCTGCACTGAGCATACCCCCGAAGCCACACTCATTATCAGCCACGGGAATATCTATACGGCAAACGCTACAGCACCTTTTGCAGAGGCGGTGGCTATCTCAGGCGATCGCATAATCTATGTGGGGGACAATGAGGGCGCGGCGCGCTACCGGGGCCCTCGCACAAACCTAGTCGACGCGGCGGGAAAAGTTGTACTTCCCGGTTTGCACGATGTGCACATACACCCTTTTGGGTTAGTTAGCAGCAGTCAATGCGACTTAGAAAGTGAACCCCATACACTGGAGAGTCTAAGTCGCGTATTAAAACAATGTATAGCCGATGCATCATTGCCTGCAGGTCAGTGGTTGACGGTGGATCAATGGAATTTTACAAAAGGTAATACACCTAGCGATGACCTGCCCACGCTGCGCGCCGCTCTGGATGCCGCCAGTACTCAACACCCAATTTTCTTGCGCGGTAACGATGGCCACCATGGGGCAGCCAACAGCATGGCCCTGGCCACTGCAAAAAATGCCAGCGGTAGAACGGTTGGACTTACCCGGCAGACAGTAGCAACCGATTTCGCCGCCTATCAACAATACATTGGCTTAGATTCCCAGGGTGAGCCAGATGGTAACCTGTCGGAAGCTGCCCGCTACCTTTTAGCATTGGAGGGCAATGCACTTACCGGCGACGGTAACCTGTCCGAGCTGGCTGAAAAAATGCCCCGCGTCAATGAGCTTTTGAATCGAAGCGGCATAACCTCTATTCAAGATGCCGCCTCCGATATCGAAACCTTTAGCGTGTATGAAAAGTTCGCTCAATCTGGCCAGCAAAGCTTTCGCATGACTGCGGCGCTTTTCACAGACTTCAAACGCTTTTCGAAGGCAAAGGAAAATAGAGAAAGCGATGACCGATGGGTAATACAAAACGCTCATCAAGTCATCGATATCCCCGCCGTTGTAGACGCCTTTAGTCTATTGCGAGACAGACAAAAAAATACTGAACTGCTAAAAGCGGATGCCGCCAAGATTTTTGTCGACGGCGTCATTGAGGGCAACCCCTACAGCGAACCACCTGCTCTGCCCAATGCAGCAGTGTATCGACCCTATTTACAACCCCAATTTAATCTGCGCGACGGCGAGCTCCTGTTAAAAGGGTACGTCGACACACAGGCACCCCACTGCGACGGCTTGCGCTCGCAGGATCGTCACCCAATAGCCGAGCGACAGGATTTTTTAAACCAATGGGGTCACTATCCCGAGCAATGCATCGAAAGCAACGGCCGTTTTGAGCACGAAAAAGCGTTTATAAAACAGTATATTTACCAACTGGAAGCGGCGGGTTTTGCGGTTCACGCGCACGCCATAGGCGACAGAGCGGTAGGCTTGGCACTGTCTACATTCGCCGAAACCCGGCATTCTCTGCAGCATAGCTTGCCGCAAACCATTAGCCACGCACAACAAATAGCACCGCAAGATCGCCCGACCTTATCGAATAACCCAGTCTTTTTAGCCTTTACCTTTGCCTGGGCAGTTCCTGATTATTTATACGATGTAACAGTTACGCCATTTATCGACAGAGTTACAGACATAACGGCACTCTACCAACCGTCACTCTATGCCATGACACACTACCCCGCAAAGAGTGCTCAGCGGCATGGCGCAACACTTGTTGCCGGCAGCGATGCGCCGGTAGATTCCCGTGACCCACGCCCCTTTGTTAATATCGCGGCCGCAGTCACACGCGCTGCCGAACAGCACACCTACAATGCCAGCGAGCGGCTCACGATAACTGAAGTGCTTGATGCCTATACAGTAAATGGTGCCAAAGCGCTACAGCAGGATTGGCTGACAGGGTCACTTGAAGTGGGCAAAAAGGCCGACATCATCATGATCGATCGCAATATTTTTCAAGACGCAGAATTGGAAGACTCCGAAGCCATCAGCAGCACTCAGGTGGTTATGACGGTTTTTGATGGAAAAATCGTGTATCAACAATAATAGCGACCAACCGGAAAGCAATGACAGTGACAGCGAGCCTACGTCTACCTAGCCCTTACCTGATATACCAGGTTTTTAAATACGCTATTTACAGCCTGCTGCTCATTAATCTTATACTTTTCTTCAATGAAAACTCAGCAGCAGCAGCGCACACGTTTACCAGTGGCGTGCCTTTGGCAAGCCTTATTGAGGCCTACTCAGACACCATTGATACTGCAGCATGGGTGTTACTGCTGCTACTCTTTGAGCTGGAAACCTATGTCATTAATGATCGTTGGCTCACAACGCGGGTTAAACTCTGGCTGCTACTGGTGAGGAGTATCAGCTACATTTTTATCATTTACTCGCTGTATGGTTACCTGTCTCGATACATTAGCATTTTTGCTGTGGACGCCGTTGTGATTCGCGACACCTGCGCATTGATCGGCACGGACTTCACGACGATATCAACGTTAAATGAATACCTACCTGTGACGCAGGAGTCTTGCCAGCGGCTTAATCAAAGTAACCTAGTACAGTTACGGGGCACCCAAATTATCGGCTCGACAGTTGATTACGGAATTATTAAAAATCTGGCAATGGTAGATGTCATTAATGCATCCACTTGGTTGCTGATCGTTGTTATCCTCGAGGTGGAAGTGTTTTTACAAACCCGCCAAAATGCAGCACCTTTGCTGGGGAAGCTGACCCAGTGCGCCAAACTTGCGCTCTACTCTACGCTATTAATATGCGCCATCTACTGGGGCATAGATGGCGATTTCCTCGACTTTTGGGATGCTTTTCTCTGGCTGGTTGCCTTTGTATTTATCGAGATGAACCTGTTTGAATGGCAAAAAGAGCTGGAGCAGGCTAGATCTCGTCCTGCGCCTTAACCGCCTGCCAGGCGGCCTCCATCTGCGGTAGCGTTGCCGCCTCAACGGAGCTGCCGCCCGCCTGTAGTCGCCGCTCCATATTGCCAAAACGGTGTTCAAACTTTCGATTGGTAGCCCGCAACAGACTTTCCGCATCAAACTGACTTAACCGGCAGACATTGATTACGGCAAAAAGCAGATCCCCAAGTTCCTGCCCCAATGCGTCAGTGGTATTGGCGCCTTTTAAACGCCTCAGCTCTTGTTCTACTTCGTGCAATTCCTCACGTACTTTTTCCATTGCAGCTTGGGGGGTTTCAAAATCGAAGCCAACATTAGCCGCGCGCTTTTGCAGTTTTTGTGCGCGAGATACGGATGGAAGGTTGGTCGGAACATCGGCAAAAACGCCCTTGTGCCCCTTTTCTTTGCGCTCCTTTGCCTTTAAGGATTCCCACTGCGCCTTGACATCCAGATCCTCGCCTGCTTGAGCGCTTGTTAAAGCACGTAGATGGCCATCGGGAAACACATGCGGATGGCGACTAATGAGCTTTCGAGTTAGTTGAGATACCAATCCATTAAAGTCAAAATAACCCTGCTCCCGCCCCAACTGGGCATAAAACACGACTTGAAATAACAGATCGCCAAGCTCTTCACCCAAGTGATCAAAATCGCCGCGCTCAATAGCATCTGCCACTTCATAGGCCTCTTCGAGTGTACTGGGTACAATGGTGGCAAAGGTCTGCTGAAGATCCCAGGGACAGCCAGTGCCCGGCTCTCGAAGCCGCTGCATCAAATACAGCAAGTCATCCACAGTGTATTGAGGATCGTTTGTTCCGCTACTCACTTATCGCTTCCTTCTTGCGGCTGCCACATTGGGCAGTTGATTTAGCCGATTGAGTGCACGGCTCAAAGCATTAAAGTTTTTCACTTCAATAGTCACTTGCATATCAACCGTATTTAGATTTTTATCGGACAAGGTTTGCATGGCAATGACATTGATTTTCTCGCTATCGAGTAAAGCGGTGACGTCGCGCAAGAGGCCATGACGATCGAAGGCCTCTATAAGCACTTCTACAGCATAATACTTTTGCGGTGCTTCGCCCCACGACACCTGAATAATGCGCTCGGGCTCATCGGCCTCCAGCTGTAAAATATTGCTACAGTCCTGTCGGTGAATCGAAACCCCCTTGCCCAGAGTGATATAACCAGTAATCGCATCGCCCGGAACCGGCGAGCAACATTTTGCTAGATGAGTTAAAAGATTACCAACACCATCAATATAGATATCGGCAGCATCGCCGTCCGCGCGAGCGGCTTTAATGTGTGGCACACGCTGATCGTCTGGCGATTCTGATTCAAGTAGGCGTTGCGCCGCATTGAGCACCTGCGTCACACTGATGTCACTTGCGCCCACAGCGGTATATAGGTCTTCCAAGCCTTTGCAGTGCAAGCTCTTCGCCAATTGTTCAAAGTCAATATCTTGAACCGCTAGCCGCTTGAACTCTTTATCGAGTAGCGCCCGCCCATCGGCCAGGTTTTTCTCTCGGGCCTGCAATTTAAACCATTGTTGAATTTTGGCTCTGGCGCGCGATGTGGTGACATAACCCAAAGCGGGGCTCAGCCAGTCACGGCTTGGCGATTCGCGCTTGCCGGTGAGAATTTCAACTTGATCGGAGGTATTTAGTGCATGGTTGAGCGGCACTATGCGTCCGTTCACTTTGGCGCCACAACATTTATTTCCTACGTCTGTGTGTATGCGGTAGGCAAAATCCAGCGGGGTAGAGCCGCTTGGTAAATCCAGCACGTGCCCTTCTGGTGTGAATACGTAAATCCGATCTTGATTTAAGCCGAGATTTAAATCGTCCGCCAAGGGGTTATCTTCACCACCTTTGCCGCCCAACTCTTCATGCCATTCCAGCACCTGCCGCAACCAAGCGATCTTTTGATCGTAGCCGGTTTGTTGCTCTTCTTTATCGGTACCTTTATAGCGCCAATGGGCGCACACACCAAATTCGGCATCTTCATGCATGGCGTGGGTGCGAATTTGTACTTCGAGTACCTTTCGCTCGGGGCCGATAACAGCCGTGTGCAGCGAGCGATAACCGTTTTCCTTCGGCGAGGCAATGTAATCGTCAAATTCGTTGGGGATATTGCGCCAGAGACTGTGCACAATCCCCAATACCGCGTAGCAATCACGCACCGTTGGCACCAGTATGCGCACGGCCCGGATGTCGTACACCTGGGAAAACCCGATGTTCTTGCGCCGCATTTTGCGCCAAATACTGTAAATGTGCTTGGCGCGCCCAGAGATATCTCCTTCAATGGAGGCGTCCTGTAATTCATTGCGCAACATGCCGATAACATTGTCGATGTACTGCTGCCGGCCCAATCGCTTTTCGTCCAATAGACGCGCAATGGTTTTGTAGTCGTCGGGCTCCAGGTACCGAAAAGCCAGGTCTTCCAGCTCCCATTTAATATGGCCAATGCCCAATCGATGCGCCAGTGGTGCATACACATTGGCGATTTCACGGGCCACCCGCTGGCGCCGCTCGGCAGTGGCACTTTTTAATGCGCGAATGGCGCAGGTGCGCTCGGCCAATTTGATGAGTGCGACCCTGACGTCGTCCACCATGGCAACCAGCATTTTGCGCACATTCTCCGCGTGCTCTTCCGATTGGCGCCCTAGGGCTGAATTTTCTTCGGTCAATCGCAAACCGCTGATGGCCGCCATGCGCAGCACGCCGTCTATCAATTTGGCAATGTTGGCGCCAAAGTCCTTCCCTACGCGAGCAATATTGAGCTTGCCCTCGCGCACCGCGCGGTACAGGATTGCGGCAATTAATGTGTCTACATCCAGATTTAGATCCGCCAGGATGTCGGCCATTTCCAAGCCGGTCTTGGAACTGCTTATTCCGGTCACCCAGAGGTTTTCATTGGCAATGGCATCCTGCTCTGCCGCCACCGCAGCCAGACACGCTAATTTAATGCGTGAGTAGGCCTCACCCGTTAAATGAACTTTGCTTTCCAGGCGAGATAACCAGGCCTCTATATCAATCTGACCATCGGCACCAACGGGTTGATCTTCTCTGACTTTAACCATGAGGTTCCTACTGTTTTCCGGCGCTAAAGCTCAAATAGCGCCATGGTTTCAACGTGCATTGTTTGTGGAAACATGTCCAGCACGCCGATTTTTTTAATGCGGTAACCGCCCTCTACCAAAAGCTTGGCGTCGCGGGCAAAGGTTGCCGGGTCACAGGATACGTATAAAATTTGCGCGGGTTTCAAGCCCACTAAATGCTCGATCACACCTTTAGCGCCAGCTCTGGGCGGGTCAAGTAAAACGCCGTGAACAGACTTAGGAAACTTGCGATAGATGCTGCTTTGCTCTAAATCCCCAACCAAAAATTCACAATTTTGACGCTGCAACACGTGCGCGTTTTGACTAGCCTGCTCGACCATCTCGGTACTGGCTTCGACACCAATCACCCTGTGTACCCGGTTGGCTAATGGCAAGCTAAAGTTACCCACCCCGCAGAAAAGGTCTAACCAAACTTGCGATTCTTGGGGCGCAAGCCACGTCATCGCCTGGGACACCATCAACTGATTGATGGCCGGATTAACTTGCGTGAAATGATGCGGTTTAAAATGAACTGGAGCCTCAAGTTCGGCCAATTCATAAGCAAGCCGAGGCGCCACTGGCAGCCCCTGTAAATCTTGGTAATCTGCCGAAGCCTCTGGCTGCAATAACAGGCGCGCACCCGTGGTCTGTTCCAGCTCGACCAGCTTTTGTCGCGCCTGTACATCTAGGGATTTAACGTGCCTGAGCAGTAGATAAACGCCCGAGGTTTCCGAAATTAGCTCGATGTGCCCTAAGCTGGCTGGTGGCAATTCGGCAAGCACTGCCTGAATGGGTTCAAGCAGTGCCGCTAACTCTGTCGTTAACACGGGGCACGACAGGATCTTGACCAACTGACTGCGACCTTTTTGCCGAAAGCCCGCAAAGGCCTGCCCCTTGTGATTGATCGACAGGCGACAGCGAGCGCGATAACGCTGCGACTGCGCACTGATTGCTGGCTCGAACGCCGGCACCACCAAACCTGCACGGCGACACTGATCTTGTACCATCTGCTGTTTAAAGGCGAGTTGCGCTGCGTCGTCCATATGCTGCAATTGACAACCACCACACTGGGTATAATGACCACAAACAGGCGCTACTCGGGTTGGCGAGGGCGCCGCCAGACAGGCTTCGCTCTGCGCTTCTAAATATTTCGACTTTGCAGCCACATAACGCACCCGGTGCACTTCACCGGGCAACGCTTGCTCCACAAAAGTGATGCGACCGTCGGTATAGCCGATGCCTCGGCCATCGTGCGCCAAGCGCTCAATGGTAAGCTCTGCAGGCGCCGGTAGCACTGCGGGCCGCGCGCCCCGAGCGCTGGAGATCTGCCGCTTTGATTTCCGGTGTTTTTGCATTAATCGAACACACCTGAGGACAGATAGCGATCCCCCCTATCACAGATAATCGCGACAATTACGGCCTCGCTTAGCTCGCGGTTAAGCGCCAGTGCGGCGGCCACCGCGCCCCCCGAGGAAACGCCACAAAAGATTCCCTCTTCACGCGCCAAAGCGCGCATGGTCTCTTCGGCCAGCGCCTGCGACATATTGACTACAGTATCTACCCGGCTGGCGTCAAAGATTTTGGGTAAATAGGCCTCTGGCCAGCGCCGAATACCAGGAATACTAGCGCCGTCTTCCGGTTGTAATCCAACGATTTGCACCTGGGGATTTTGCGTTTTCAAGTACTTGGAGACGCCCATAATAGTGCCCGTCGTGCCCATTGAGCTGACAAAGTGGGTGATTTTCCCTTGCGTTTGCTGCCAGATTTCAGGCCCTGTGGTTAAAAAATGGGCATTGGGATTGTCCTGATTGGCAAATTGGTCAAGTACTTTGCCTTTGCCCTCAGCAGCCATGCGCTGGGCCAAATCACGGGCACCTTCCATGCCCTCGGCTTTGGAGACCAGAATCAACTCTGCACCGTAGGCGGTCATCGCTGCTTTGCGTTCCGCCGTAGCGTTATCGGGCATGATCAAGGTCATTTTATAACCCTTGATGGCCGCCGCCATGGCCAGCGCGATGCCGGTATTGCCGCTAGTGGCCTCTATCAACCTATCGCCAGGCTTGATATCGCCCCGCGCTTGCGCGTGGTTAATCATCGATAGCGCCGGCCGATCTTTCACGGAGCCGGCCGGGTTATTACCTTCCAGCTTTAACAGCACTAAATTACTGGTGTCGCCGGGAAGCCGCTGCAGCCGCACCAGAGGCGTACCGCCCACCAGTGCTTCCATGGTTGGAAGCCCTAGATGACCGCCGGAATAAGACATATAACAGACCTTTTCTAAATGAGTATGCGTTCTGCGGTGCGCACCGCAATCGGCTTGAGGGCGCTATTCTACCGCCGATTATGGTATGGTTAAACAGCTGCCAAATTGGATGGTCGAGACGTGAATATAACCCATACAGTCAAGCTTCGTTCCCTGCGAATTGCCCTGCTTCCCGTTGCCGTTTTAACCCTGTTGCTGACACTTGTGCTAACAGGTCTGTACGTGCATCAACTGGGCAAGCTGTCCGTCGATCGCGGCTATCACGTCAGCAGACTATTGGCCCAATTAACCTATCAGTCCATGCACAATCGCTTGCTGCTGCAATCGGTGGTACAGACTTCCGTGAGCGATGGTAATATCCAGGCGATCCGCGTTTACGATTTAAATCGCAACCCACTGATACACGCTGGCAACAGCTTTTCCATGACGGCTCACATGGAGCCATCGCGCTTTAGCCTGGATGCCAGTCATCAAAATCTGCCTGACAGCACTCTCTATGTGGTGCCTATTCACGCCGACCACGACTCCTTTGCACCCTTCGGCTGGCTAGTGGTTGAAATATCCAACGACGACTACACGCTGCTCGAGTACAAAACCTTACTAATTGCCATCATTATTGGGCTTGCGACAGCAGCCATCAGTGGTGCACTGTCATTCAGCTACGGCCAACGTATCGGCAAAGCATTAGAAGACTTTAAAGACGGTCTACATCAACTGCAAAAAGGCATGTTCGCCAACCGGCTGGACGCAAGCCCCCTTGCAGAGCTGGACGAACTGGCGCACGCTTACAACAAACTGGCACAAAGTTTGAAAGAAAGCCGCGACGATATCCAGAAAAACATGGATCAATCCATCGAGGACCTACGCGAAACTCTAGAAACCATTGAGATTCAAAACATTGAGCTGGATTTAGCACGTAAAGAGGCCGTTGAGGCCAGTCGTGTTAAATCCGATTTTCTGGCGAATACCTCCCATGAAATTCGCACTCCTTTGAACGGCATTATCGGCTTTACCAGCTTACTGCTCAAAACACCGCTCAACGAACAACAAAAAGAATACATGCGCACCATTCAGCATTCCTCTCAAGGATTGCTGACCATCATTAACGACGTACTGGACTTTTCCAAGATCGAATCCGGCCGCCTGCAATTGGATTATGTACCTATGGTCCTGCGGCAAGTGATAGAAGGTGCCATGCAAATTATGGCGCCGGCGGCACATGAAAAAAATATCCAACTCATTCTGCTGATGGACACCCATCTGCCTACCCACCTGCTGGGAGATCCCCTACGACTAAAGCAGGTATTGACCAATCTGGTGAGCAATGCCATTAAGTTCTCACACGGCGGCAACGTCATTATTCGCACCGAACTCAAACAGCTTGAAGAAACCCAAGTGGAAGTGGGCATCACCGTTGAAGACTCGGGTGTTGGCGTCAGCGAAAAAGATCGCAGCAAGCTTTTCCAAGCCTTTAGTCAGGCCGATAGCAGCAATAGCCGCAAGCACGGCGGCTCTGGCCTAGGGCTTGCTGTATCCAAGGGGTTGATCAAGCGGATGCACGGAGAGATAGGCGTGAAAAATGGCGCCAATGGCGGTGCGCTCTTCTGGTTTACCGCACAGTTTGGCATAGAGCAGGAATCCTACGAGCAAGACCCGCAACACTTACTCGCCAATTGCCACTTTGCCATGTTAGCCGCGAATGAGCAGCTATGCCTGCAAGTGAAGGAAATTGTTGGCTCAGAAAGCGGCAAAGTCATAGTAGTTAAAAACACTCAAGACCTATTGTCACTGGTGAAGCAACAGGCCCAGGTGAACATGCCAATCGAGGCCATTTTTTATGATTTAGAACCGCAGCAAGAGCGCTTACTCGATATAAATCTACTGAGTGAGCTTATAGAGCAACTGAAGAACCATTTCGCCTGTAAAACGTTTTTACTCGCCACGCCAACAACCCGGCGCGCCATTGAGCGCAGCATTCAAAGCAATGCAGCACACTTTTTAGAAAAGCCCATAGTACAACAAAGACTGCTCAACTTGTTGCGAGAAGATCTATCGCCTGAAAAAGAAGAAACGCGAACAGCGAGCCGAACCACACCCTACGAGCACAAACCCAGCATACTGGCAGTGGACGATAACCCAGCCAACTTACAGCTCGTTGGCGAATTGCTTAGCGGCCTCGGGATGGATGTCACCTTGGCATCGGACGGCAAGCAGGCAATCGAAATTGCCGACCGGCAGATTTTCGACATGGTTTTTATGGATTTGCAAATGCCCATTATGGACGGTATCGAAGCCACCAAGGTCATTCGCAGTCGCGAAGTCGGAAAGCGGCGCACGCCCATCGTCGCACTCACCGCGCACGCTATGTCGGAGCAAAAGTCGCAACTGTTACTGGCGGGAATGGACGACTATTTGAGCAAACCGGTGAGCGAAGCCCAGTTGGCACACGTAATTAATCGCTGGCTAAAAGCCCGAAAACTACACGCAAACTGGCTCCCAAATGTTCAGCAACCCGCAGAAGAAATCGCGCCAGAACCTCGCCCGGCGCCAAGCCAAGAACCCCAGCGCGTAGTGGATCTAACCGAATCGCTAAAACTTGCCAACAACAAGCCCAATCTCGCCAGAGATATGCTTAGCATGCTACTCGACGGCTTGGCTGACGACAAACTGAGCATACAAAAAAGCTATTCAACACAGGATTATAAAGCCCTGGAAGCGCGGGTACATCGTCTGCATGGGGGTTGCTGCTACTGCGGGGTGGGACGGCTACGCAACGCAGCGCACCAACTCGACAAGCGATTACAGGCCAACGAAACGGAGGCGCTGGTACCGCTCTACGAGAAATTAATTACTGAGATTGATGCGCTATTGGAGTGGTCTGATTCGCACGATGTCGACGTATTGTTTGACGAAGGTATGCTGGTACCTTAGCGCTCACCTAAGGTGCAGCGACCAAACTACGCAACAGCAATCTAAGCAACTACGGCTCTAAGCTACTACGGCTTTAAAACTGAAACATTAGCTAAACAGCGAGCGGCTAACCAAAGGCTTAGCACCCAAGAGCGGCTTGAGCACCCTTCGCATAAACAACTTGATTTCCTGCCTGTGGATGTCGTTAGCCAATCGCCCATCAGCAAAGGCCAGCAGCGCCGCGCCGCTTGTGGTGCCTTCAGCCTGCATTGATAATTCTAACCCTTGCTGAAAGCGTACGCCGTAGCCCATGTTCGCCTGCAGCGGCTCACCGGCGTGCGTGGTTCGAAGCGAAAAGCCAGCGCCAGCCTTGTTAACCAGCATCCACTCAAAAGAGCGCAACCTCACCTCTAATGGTGCGTCGCCCCATTCAGTTTGATGGCCAGCCAGCGCCAGCAAAATATCGGCATAGAAGTCGAAAAGTTCTGGCTGAGCATCGTCTTCGGGCAGCAGGCGCACCAGCAGCTCGTTCAAATAAAATCCGCAATATAGTGCTCGCCCCTGCAACCGGTAAGCCGTACCGGCCGACTCTAGTCCTGTTAAGGTTTTTAAACCACCGCGGCCTTTTGCTGACACAACAACGGGTAGGAAGGGGTTAATTAGCGCTCGCACAGACGACTTCTTTTTAGATTTTGCGCCCCGAGCGTAGACGGACTGCCGCCCGCAGCGACGCGTTAAGCAGTCTACTATCAGACTTGTGTCACCGTAAGCCCGGCTATGAAGTATGAATCCCTGCTCCAACTCCAGAACAGTACTCATGCTTAGAAATCGTCATAGCCCAGGCTTTTGAGTGCGCGCTCGTCATCGGACCAGCCGGACTTAACCTTAACCCACAATTTAAGCATCACTTTAATATCAAACAAGGCTTCAATGTCCAGGCGCGCTTGCTGGCCTATTTTTTTTATACGGTCGCCCTTATCGCCGATAAGAATGCGCTTTTGTCCGTCGCGCTCTACTAAAATAACGGCGCCAATATGTAAGATGCCACCATCTTGTTCAAACTCTTCGACTTCCACTGCCATCTGATAGGGAAGTTCCGCACCTAATTGGCGGGTAATCTTTTCTCTTACAATTTCTGCCGCCAAAAAGCGAGAGCTTCTATCGGTAATTTGATCCTCTGGATACATATGGTCACCCTCGGGCACCAGCTTTGCCAAAAGCGCTTCCAGACGGTCCAAACCCATTCCCTTAAGGGCGGAAATGGGGACTATTTCCTGACACTGCAAGCGTTCCGACAGCCGCTGTAAATGTGGCAATAAGACTTCTTTGTTGTCTAGTTGGTCACACTTATTTACCGCAATAATCAATGGTACTTTAATAGACTCCAATCGGCGCGCCACCGATTCATCTTCATCCGTCCACTGGGTCCGGTCGACCAAAAACACCACCACATCCACATCCTTAATGGCTGTGCCGGCTGCTTTATTCATATAGCGATTCATTGCACTGGTGTGATGAAGGTGCAAGCCAGGCGTATCCACGAATACTAACTGGCATTGACCATCGGTTTTTATCCCGGTCACGTTGTTGCGAGTGGTTTGCGGCTTGCGGGAGGTTATGCTGATTTTTTGTCCCAGCATATGGTTAAGCAACGTCGATTTGCCAACATTGGGGCGGCCTACAAGTGCGATAAATCCACACTTCTGAACATCAGGCGGAACACTTTCAGTCACTTATGAAACCTCATTGCGCGATACCAGTTGGCTCAAAGCCATTCTGGCCGCCTTTTTCTCTGCTTTTTTACGGCTTGAATCTGTTGCCTCTGGGGACTTCGACAAACCTACAACCACACAGCGCACGGTGAATTGTTGAGCGTGTCCCTCCCCCTCTACCGACACCAATTGATAATCGGGTAGCGGTAACTGTCGTGCCTGCGTTAATTCTTGCAATTCGCTCTTACTGTCTTTTTGGTTATCCTCTAGACGCAGTGCGCTCAGCCTGGAACCCAATAACCGCAGGATTACAGCTTTTACCTCTGCCAAACCGGTTTCCTGGTAGACGGCGCCGAGTATGGCCTCCACGGCGTCTGCCAAAATAGATGCCCGGGCATGACCGCCGCTCTTGCGCTCCCCATCGCCCAGCAGTAAAAATTCACCTAGCGATAACTCCTGTGCAATGGCAGCCAGGGTGTCTCCCTTGACCAAGCTTGCACGCAGACGGCTTAATTGCCCTTCTCGCGCTTGTGGAAACTTTAAGTACAGCTGTTCTGCCACCACAAAATTAAGGACGCTGTCACCTAAAAATTCGAGCCGTTCGTTATTACTCGCACCTAAACTACGATGAGTTAAGGCGAGCTTGAGCAGCTGAGAATCAGAGAACTGAAATCCCAACTTTTGTTCTAGCGTGGCGTAAGTTGTCGACTTCACGAGGCGGGCTTAGGGCGATAATCAACTGGCGGCTTACAGCACTCTTCGGGCTTCGTGCTATCCATGTAGTTCTTAAAATCCACCACAACCGAGATGTTGTAGATCAGCGGTACACGCACTTCATAATTAATAGTAATGATATTACGACTGCGCTCTCGCTCAATTTCAATATTAGAGGCGCCGGCAGAACGCACACCATTTATCATATAAAAACTTTGAATGTGCTTGCGAATTTCACCTGGAGACATCTGCGCTACAGGCTTATCCTTGTCACGCAATGATTTCAGCGCGCTAACCACATACTGATTTTCTGAATAAACAGGCACCAGCTTGAAGGCACACATCAGAAAAAATCCGGCAACAGCCAACACCAAAATCAGATTAAATGAGCTCATGCCCTGTTGTTGTTTATGCATAGCGTGCTCCTGAGTTAGATCCCGTCAATCTATTGTATGCCACCCACACGTGAAAAACTGGGCACACTCAACAATTGTTCCCAGTGCATCCAAATAGCAAAGGCCTTACCGACAATTGCCTCCTCCGACACCGGCCCCCACTCGCGACTATCTGAGCTGTTGTCACGATTGTCGCCCATCATGAAATAGTGGTCAGCGGGCACCTTCCAACGGCCTGACCGACTCAAAAGACCCGGCTTAATATTGCGGTGAATTTGGTGATCCACATTGCCTAGGCGCTCGTCCATCACTTGGTATTTCGGATTACTGGCTGGCAAGCTGGCCAGCAGCTTTTGAGGCGCCTTTTCTCCGTTGATATAAAGCGCTCCATCGGCAATGACTACCTCATCACCAGGCATACCTACTACCCGCTTAATGTAGTAGGTGTCCGGTTTATGCGGTGGAAAAAACACCATCACATCGCCGCGCTCCGGATCATTAATATCAAATACTTTGGTATTGGTTACCGGCAACCTGATGCCATAGGTGTATTTATTGACCAATATAAAATCCCCGATTTGCAGCGTGGGCACCATCGATGCTGAAGGAATTTGAAAAGGCTCCACTAAAAATGAGCGCAACACCAACACAAAGGCCAACACGGGAAAAAAAGACTTTGCATACTCAACCGCCACTGGCTCCTTACTCGCAGTTGCCATGGCTAACTGGTAGCCTTCATCGGTTTCCTTTAATGAGGTCTTTGCCAAGCCCGCCTCTGCTTCCGCAATACGCTGTCGACGCTCCTTGGCCAAAAATAAGCTGTCAAACAGCCAAATCAGCCCCGACACGAAAACAAGTACGACCAGTATCAGAGGAAAATTAATATCCAATGTAGAATCCTTTTATTGTTAGAACTTAACTGTCGACTTTTAAGACAGCTAAAAATGCTTCTTGCGGGATTTCAACGCGCCCCACTTGCTTCATGCGCTTTTTACCGGCCTTCTGCTTTTCCAGCAACTTGCGCTTTCGGCTAACATCACCGCCATAACACTTGGCGGTCACATCCTTGCGCAAGGCTTTTACCGTTGTGCGCGCAACAACCTGACCGCCAATGGCAGCCTGAATGGCTACATCAAACATTTGGCGGGGAATCAGCTCTTTCATCTTTTCAGCGATGGCGCGACCTTTATAGGCAGCATTGTCTCGATGCACAATCAAGGCTAAGGCATCGACTTTCTCGCCGTTAATCAATATGTCGAGACGAACCAGCCTCGCGGGCTCAAAACGTTGGAATGCATAGTCGAGCGACGCAAATCCGCGGCTAACTGATTTCAGACGGTCAAAGAAGTCCAATACCACTTCGTTCATGGGCAGTTCGTAACGAACCTGAACCTGAGAGCCGGTGTACTGAATATCTTTTTGGATGCCGCGCTTTTCCACACACAGTGTAATGACTGCACCTAAATACTCCTGCGGAACAAGAATATTGGCCTCGACAATGGGCTCGCGCATTTCGTCGATAAGACCGGGATCTGGCAGCTTGGAGGGGTTGTCTACATAGATCACTTCCTTATCGGTTTTCAACACCTCGTAAATTACGGTGGGTGCCGTAGTAATCAAATCCAGATCGTATTCGCGCTCCAGCCGCTCTTGAATAATTTCCATGTGCAGCATGCCAAGAAAGCCACAACGGAAACCAAAGCCCAGCGCATCTGAACTTTCGGGCTCATAGAATAAAGAGGCATCGTTAAGTGTAAGCTTGGCCAGCGCCTCGCGAAACGCTTCAAAATCATCGGACGTCACCGGGAACAAACCGGCATAGACCTGTGGTTTTACCTTTTTAAAACCAGGCAGCGAGGGCGTGTCAGCCGAGTTGGCATGGGTAATGGTATCGCCTACGGGAGCACCCAGAATTTCTTTAATTCCCGCCACAAAAAAGCCCACTTCACCAGCCTTTAGCGCACCGGTTTCCGTAAGCTTAGGCGTAAATACACCCACTTTATCGACAACATGGGCTTTGCCAATCGATTTAGTGATGATCTTATCTTTTGCTTTGAGTGTGCCCTGCTTAACGCGCACTAAAGACACGACGCCCAAATAGTTATCGAACCAGGAGTCGATAATCAAAGCCTGCAGAGGAGCGTCAATGTCACCAACGGGCGGCGGCACCAGTCTGACCAGCTCCTCCAGCACGTCTTCGATACCCATACCGGATTTTGCACTGCATCGCACTGCCTCGGTGGCATCAATGCCAATAATGTTTTCTATTTCCTCGGCCACTCGCTCCGGTTCCGCCTGAGGCAGATCCATTTTGTTGAGCACGGGTATAACTTCCAGCCCTTGCTCAATCGCCGTATAGCAGTTGGCCACCGACTGGGCCTCTACACCCTGACCGGCATCCACCACCAGCAGAGCACCCTCACAGGCCGCCAAAGATCGCGACACTTCATAAGAAAAGTCCACGTGCCCGGGGGTATCGATAAAATTTAGCTGGTAGGTTTTATTGTCCCGCGCCTTGTAGTGCAAGGTCACGCTTTGCGCCTTGATGGTAATGCCGCGTTCGCGCTCAATATCCATCGAATCGAGCACCTGGGCCGCCATTTCGCGATCGGTTAAACCGCCGCAAATCTGGATGAAGCGATCGGCAATGGTAGATTTACCATGGTCGATATGGGCAATAATAGAAAAATTACGAATATGGCTTAAGTCAGACACTGGGCGCTTCAACTACTGAAATCGTGAATAAACGGGCAATTTGACAGCCACTCCTTCTTGTTGAACGCGTGCACCCAACAACCGGCAGGCCTGCCGTAAAGCCCCAAATAGCGAGAGCCCCTCAGGGCCCTCGCGGCGCGGCAAGTCTACCGCATTTGGCGATATTAGGCTATGTAGCCTACTTCTCGATAACAAAGGAGCGATAAGCCGGTCGCCCCTCGCGATAAAAGCGAATGGGCAGCGGTTTACCGGCCGGCAGGCTTTTCTGAAGCTTTTCGTAGGTCTCGATATCCGTCACATCGTTAAAGCCGAGCTGCGCGATCACATCGCCTGGACGAATGCCAGCCTTGGCTGCAGGCGAGTCCTCGGCCACCTGGGCAACTAGCACCCCGCCGTTGAGGCGCCACGCCTGCTTTTGCCGCTGCTCCAAGGGCTCAACGACCAGACCCAGGCGATCGCCGGCGACACCCGGTGCCGCGCCTAATTCCGCCTCGCCATCCGTATTCAAGCGGCCTACTTTTACGTTCAGTGTTTCTTTCTTGCCGGCCCGCATGACCACGACAGGCACCTTGGTTCCCGGCGCTATGCCACCCACGATGTGCGGCAAGTCTGCACTTTTACTGACATTTTTACCGTCAAATGTGATGATCACGTCGCCCACAGCCAATCCTGAAACATCGGCCGGGCTGCCGGGCTCAATCTGCTGGATCAGCGCCCCCATGGGCTTGCTCAAACCAAAGGATTTTGCCAGGTCGCGATCCACTTCCTGTATGGCAACCCCCAACCAACCGCGATCCACCCGACCTTTACTTTTCAGCTGGGCAATGACGTCGCGCGCCACATTACTTGGAATCGCGAAAGACAAACCGATAGACCCTCCGCTGCGGGTATAGATTTGACTGTTGATGCCCACAACCTGCCCTTTCATGTTGAACAATGGGCCGCCCGAATTGCCCGGATTGATGGCAACATCCGTTTGAATAAACGGCACATAGTTTTCATTGCGCTCGGTGGGAATGCTGCGACCAATGGCGCTTACAATGCCGGCGCTGGCTGTGAAATCCAGCCCAAAGGGCGAACCAATAGCCAGGACCCACTCGCCCACTTTCAAGTCGTCGGAATCCGCGAAGCGCAGTGTGGGCAGGTCTTTAGCTTCTACCTTAAGAAGCGCCAAATCTGAGCGGGGATCGGTACCCACTACCTGCGCCTCGTACTCGCGCTGATCGATTAACCGCACGGAAATTTCATCGGCACCGTCAATCACATGGTTATTAGTCAGCACGTAGCCATCTTCCGATATGATGAAGCCCGAGCCCATGGAGCGCTGCTCGCGCTGGCGCGGATCGCGCTGCTCGAAAAGATGGCGGAAAATATCGGGAATATCCTGAGGCAGCGCCTGACGCTGACTGGCGCGCTTTGCGTGCTCAATTGTGTTTATTTTGACCACCGCCGGCGAATTCTCTTCGATCAAATCGGTAAATTCCGGCAGGCCGCGCGCACTGGCACTAACACTACAAACGGCTAAAACACTCACAAACAGCCAATGTTTAAATTGCATGTGTTCCTCACTTTTACTGAATTCATACTCGCTCGCCAGAGCGAATATACAACGCGAAAGGATGAGGCTGCGCCAGCGCTTTAATCGGGCGCGACTAAGGCCAGCCCCAAAGCATCTCTTCCGCCGCCTTTGACCGCCAGCCAAGGCGCAAGTTTCATACCAATGTATAAACCCGCAACGGCACCCGCCAAAGCGACCCCATCGTGCGACCAAACGCTAAAGGCCAGCCCCGCACCTAACAACAGTAAAACCAACGGCAGCAAATAAAGTGTGAGCGCCGCACGCACAAGCGCGTTGCCACTCACCTGAAAATGCACCGTTTGGCCCACGGCCAAATGGGGCTTAACCTCGTGAATGGCCAGTAAATTGGCCGTTTCAGCCCAGCGCGCCAGGGCGGATTGCCCGCACACAGACTTAGCCGCACATTGTGCGCAGGCCGATCGATTAATCGATTCCACCCAGATTTTATCGGCTTCTATGGCGACAATACGCCCTTGCTCGCGCACTGGGTTCACTGGCTATCCTCCGTCGATTGACGCAGGCTTAACGCCACACGCTCCAGGCTTGGCGAAGGCACCTCACCCACAACCGTTACCCGAAAATTCTCACTGCCACCCTCTGCGCGGCCCATGTAGGCCACCGTCGCGCCGCGCTGGGCGCGCCCCTCGAGCATGGCCGGTGCATCTACCCGATCGATAAACACAGAAAACGCCGCCAGACCATCGGTGTACATCAACATTTCTCGTTCGTCAGACACAGCGCGGCTACCCGCCAATTTAAAGCCCGGTGGCAGCCAATGTGCCTCCCAGCGAGCCTGATGCTGAACTGCAGGCTGGCAGTCGATTGCCCTTTGTACCTCGGCGTCGCCGCTGGGTTGCGGATCAAGCAATTGCAAGTCAGCAAACTGGAATCGCTCCATCACCCGCGCACCAGGCCCAATAAAAATCACTTTTAACGCCAAATACGAGGCCTTATCTATGCCAATGACGTAACCATAGCGGTGCTGATCGCGCGGCATGACCTGCACCATGGATGCCAATCTGCCGGCGATACGCTCCTCACCCACCACTGAAATGTGGTACAGCGCATCGATATCAGTACCGTCGAGATCGGCATCAATTCCTCGCAATAAACGCTCCCCTTGGTGGGGGCACTGGGCTTTATCCTGGTCGCGCACCACAACCCGGTGATTGCCGTTCAGGTGCACCAGTCGCTCGTGCTCTAGCCCATCGATTACCCGGTGAGTAATCTCCATGGTTGCCAGGTGTGCGCCGTGTTCGTAAGTGAGAATGCCTCGATAATCGAGGTTTGACATGGCCACAGACTGCTTTGCCAGCAACTCCCGTGCACCCGGTTCATTGGCTGCGACGGGCTGGGCCAACAGGGCCAGTAAAAACAGAAACGCCCGGGAAAAACCCAGGCGGTATAAGGTCACGCGTTTGATCATACAAAGGCCTACTGAGGGCGTAATTTATCAGCGCTGCTGGTCTTGCTCTGATTGTACATCACGCTTTGCCTCTAATGGCGCCGACTCGGGCGCAATGCGCGCATAGGGCAGCAGGCCCTGCGCACTGTTTTGCGAAGCATTTTCGGCATGCTGCAACATCAATTGATTCAAATGCTCTTCAATCACCTTGTTCTGGATTTGCTGCTCTTGTACAGAGGGCTGATAAATAACGCCTGTGCGCTCGGGCTGCTGACTCAAGACGGGGCCATCGCTAATATTGACAGCGCGCGTATTCAACGCCGGCGCGGAAAAGCCATCGGGCACAACACCTGCGGCACCACCTACGGTCTCGGGCAGAGCACTAGGCGCAGTGGCCAGCATCGCATCATTGGTTTGCAGGTAGTGTTGGGCACCAATCACAACCGCCCCCGCCACACTGGCGGCTACCGCCAAGCGCCCCGCTGCACGCCACAGGCCAACCAGGCCCGAGGGTTGAGCGGCCCGATGAACGGGCTCATCGGCTATGGCAGCACTGATTTGAGCCGACAAATCCACTGGCACCAGGCCCGGGGTATCCCCGCGAATGGCCGAGGCCGCTAAATGGTAGTTTTTCCAACTTTCGCGCAAAGTACCTTCTGTTTCAACGGCTTTCAATAACCGGTGCAACTCCAGTTCACTGGCCTCATTATCCATGAGTGCAGAGAGGCCTTCCTGAAGTTTGCTGTCTGAGTTTTGAACCATCTTTTAAGCTCACCTTACAATGCGTGCGTTATCGCCGTTGAACGAGAGGCGGATACCAACTTGCCAGCTCTAATCTGGTGCAATTTAGGACGAAAGGACGGCCTAATGCGTTCGTTACGGGGTTAAGACCTCTAGTTGAGACTCAAGTTCCCGCCTATGGGTAAATTTGTTAAAAAAAGTTAAGTTCCTCTAAACCCGACTCAGGCCGGCGTCGTACGACGCAGCTCGGGCTCCATATAGGCCCTGATCTTCGCGTCGAGCACTTCCCTCGCCCTGAAAATGCGCGAGCGAACCGTCCCTACCGGGCACTGCATGATTTCCGCTATTTCCTCGTAGCTCTTGCCGTCTATTTCCCGCAAGGTCACCGCTGACCGCAAATCCTCAGGCAGGGCTGCCACAGTTTTGGACACAATGGCATCCAACTCATCGCGAAAATGGATACCTTCTGGGGTATCTACATCTTCCATGTATTCAGCAGCCAGATACTCTGCCTCTTCGGCATCCACGCCCTGTGCAGGTGGTCGCCGCGAGCGCGATACCAAGTGATTTTTGGCGGTATTAACCGCGATACGAAATAGCCATGTATAGAATGCACTTTCACCCCGAAAGCCTGGCAGCGCCCGATAGGCTTTAATAAAGGCCTCTTGCACCACATCGTTGACCTCAAAGCTGTCGCGAATATAGCGGGAGACGATGGCTGCCACCTTGTGTTGATACTTCAGGACTAACAGGTCGAAGGCGCGCTTATCGCCCTTTTGCACCCGTGCCACGAGCATCTGATCATTGTCTGGCGCTTGCGCCATAATTTACTCCCTAGCCTAAAATCTGCCGCTGGCTACAGCGGCGCCGTGCGCAATCTGCCCCATCTCTAAGCGCTCACCTCTGCGCTCAAGCTGGCGTCGCGGGCAGAGACTGCGTGTTTGCGGCTTGCGCAAAACGCAGATTTTACGTCTAATTACAGCAGCAAGTCTCTGTTTAGTGGCGGATTTTGACCAATAATTCCCCTCGAAACAAGCCGGAGTTGCTACCGGCTATGGCGCACCATTCGCTATAATCGCCCCTCTTAGGTCTGTTGAGATTACTCGAACCCCATGCAACATCAATTTGACGTACTGGTCATTGGCAGCGGCGCTGCCGGTCTCTCCCTGGCATTACACCTGGCTGATAACGCAAAAGTCGCCGTATTGAGTAAAGGCCAGTTGCACGAGGGCTCCACCTGGTTTGCCCAGGGTGGTATTGCTGCCGTGCTGGATGATCAAGACAGCATTGACGCACATGTTGCCGACACACTCGCCGCTGGCGGCGGCTTGTGCCACGAAGAAAGTGTGCGTTTTACTGTGGAGCGCAGCAAGGCTGCCATCGACTGGCTGATTCAACAAGGCGTGGATTTCACCAAAGACCGCCAAGCCGACAGTTTTCATCTGACGCAGGAAGGCGGCCACAGCCATCGTCGAATCATTCATTCAGCCGATGCCACCGGCCGGGCCGTTCTTAGCAGCCTGATCGCTCGCGTACAGACCCACGCAAATATCACTTTGTTGGAAAAGTACATCGCGCTGGATTTAATTACCCAGCCCGACCCAAAGTCCCGCAAGCTGCGCTGCACAGGCGCCTACGTCTACAACCACGGCGATGATCACGTACACGTTTTCCAGGCCAAATCCGTAGTATTGGCCACCGGCGGTGCCAGCAAGGTATACCTGTATACCTCCAATCCCGATGGCGCCTCCGGCGACGGCATCGCCATGGCCTGGCGCGCGGGCTGTCGGGTGGCCAACATGGAGTTTAACCAGTTTCACCCCACCTGCCTGTTCCACCCCAAGGCCAAGTCATTTTTGATAACCGAGGCCCTGCGCGGCGAAGGGGCGCACCTAAAGCTGCCCAACGGGCAGCGTTTTATGCACCGCTTTGACACCCGCGAAGAATTGGCACCGCGCGATATTGTGGCCCGCGCCATTGACCACGAAATGAAACGTCTGGGTGCCGACTGCCTTTACCTCGATATCAGCCATAAACCTGCGCAATTCATCGCCGAGCACTTTCCGACAGTCAAAGCACGCTGCCTGGATTTTGGTATCGATATTACTCGCGAGCCTATTCCTGTGGTGCCTGCAGCCCATTACACCTGCGGCGGTGTAGTGGTCAACGCCCAGGGCCAAACGGACCTGCTCAACCTCTACGCCATAGGTGAAACCTCATTTACCGGTCTGCACGGCGCCAATCGAATGGCGTCCAACTCTCTGCTGGAATGCATCGTGTATGCGCGCTCCGCCGCGATGGACATTGCCAGCAAGCTGGACTCTATCCCCCTTGGACAACCCTCTGCGCCCTGGGACGAATCGCGAGTGACCGATTCGGATGAAGACGTTGTGATCTCCCACAACTGGGACGAGCTGCGGCGATTTATGTGGGACTATGTGGGCATTGTGCGTACCCGCAAGCGCTTAGAGCGAGCCACCCACCGCATTAAATTGCTGCAAAAGGAAATTGGCGAGTACTACAGCAATTACAAGGTGCGCGGCGATCTCATCGAATTGCGCAATTTGGCACTAGTGGCCGAGTTGATCATTCGATCGGCTATGGAGCGCAAAGAAAGTCGAGGCCTGCACTACTCACTGGATCACCCGGAAACGGCGAATGTGGCCAGAGACACGATTTTGGTACCCACGAATTTTGCCGCTCAGGATATTTTCGTTGGCGACAGCCACGGTTAACCAACCTGAAACCCGCAACCTCGCCTGCACTGGCAATGGCTCCGTCAGTGCGCACTGGTTGCCGACGCCACTAGTGGCAATTTTGATAAAGCAGCACCCGCAGTCGCCGGTGGGCGTCGCGGTTAGCGCCATCTGCCCACAGCCAAAGACTGAAGCGCGCGGGGTGTAAAACGCCGCGCAGCCGCAGCTTGATAAGCCACGGACAAATCAGCTGCTCTCCAGTCATCACCACTGGCAGCCACTGATCGCCGGTACCCAGCCACCAGCCTTTATCGTTTAAACGCAAATACTGCCCTTGCCTCGCGCCGTTGAAAGGCTGCCGGCAAACGGCGATCAATGCAGCCAGCAACAACAGCAACAGTCCTACGAGCAACAGGAGCATCGAAAGGCGCAGACAGGGCGCTTGCGGAATGCGAAAACTGGCAAAGTAGCAGAGGTAGGCTGCCGGTAAGGCTACCAGCAGCAATAGCAGGCATTTATAGCGGCCCTCCAAGGGCCCCGCTGCCAAGCTTAACTGCAGCGGACTACTCGGACTGCAGACCGGTGTTTGCGCGGATAATGCCGACAATCCTTTGCAGCTCCTTATCTTCCGGGTCCTGGCGCTTTAAAAACCAGCCAAACATATCCTGATCTTCCGATTCCAGCAGTTTCCAGTAGCGCTCTTTATCGTCCTGCTCCAGGCTGGGGTAGACGTTCTCTAAAAATGGCAGCAACACCAAATCCAACTCCAGCATGCCGCGGCGACTGCCCCAAAACAAACGGTTTCTATCCACCTAAAGCCTCCAACTACACACCACAACCGATCGGCTTGGCGTGCCGATATCAATTGGCGCTTGCGAAAGTGCAAGCGCTTGGCATTATAGCGACCCACGTGGGGCATTTCACCCGCGCAAACAACAACGGTACACGATGAATATGATTAAAGACTGGCAAGCCTTTGCGATCGACCAGGGCGGCGTCTTGGGTAATAGCGGCCACTTCGAATACTTCGAACAATGGCCCTATGCGGACCCCACAGATGATCTGTTGATCGACGGGAGTCTGTTCACAACCCTGCTACTGAGCGGCCCAGACGCACAAAAATTCCTGCAGGGCCAAATTACCCAGGATGCTCGGCTAGCGGGGCAAAGCAAGGGCTTTTTTACCGATACCTGCAACCCCAAAGGCCGCATTATTGGCAGCTTCATTGTCCTGCCAGATACACCCGAGCACTTGCGACTTTTGGTACCGGCAAACAATGCAGCGCACTTGACGGCGCATCTCAATAAATACTTGGTTTTCTCCGAGGCCACATTGACCCGGTGCGACCAGGTCACCAGCTTGTTGCTCACCGGCCCTTCAGCCAGACAGCAACTGGCAAACCTGGCTATAAATTTACCGGATAGCCCAGGTTTGGTGGCAAAGACAAGTAGCGCACCCAATGCGGATCTTTTGGTCTACGAAGGTGTCGATGGCGCAGTGTTGCTGAATCTGCCAGTGGCCCAAGCGCAGGTACTTTGGCATGAACTGCAATCCCAATGCACGCCCGCTGGCGCCCGGGCCTGGCGCACCCTTCAAATTCGCCAGGGTATTGCCTGGGTCGATGGAGAGTCCCGTGAGCGCTATACGCCACACCAATTAAACCACCAGTGCATCGATGCCATCAATTTCCGCAAGGGCTGCTACACGGGCCAAGAGGTTGTCGCACGCATGCATTACAAGGCCACCCTAAAAAGCCACAGCTACTTATTTGCCCTAACCTCCGAAGTGACGCCAGTGCCTTTCACAGAGATTCGCGCAGGCGGTCAAAAAGTAGGCGAAGTGCTGTGCGCTGAAGCCACCTCGCCCAACCAATGGGCACTGCTTGCGGATGTAAAGACTGAAGCCCTCGAACAACCGCTCCATGTGGGCGAACGCTCGACGGAAAAACTTCATCAAGATGCGCTGCCCTATGCTATAAACAACTGAGCGAAAAGATAAATTTTGTTCACGGAGTTACTGCATGAGCCAACTGGTAGAGAAAGTCAGCCAAGACATCATTTCAGCACTGGAGTCTGACCAGCTGGTTCTGCCCACCCTACCTGAGGTGGCGCTCAGAGTGCGCGAGGTTGCAGAGGACCCAGACGCCAGTATCAATCAAATGGGCAAGGTCATCGGCAGCGACGCCGCACTAACCGCCCGCCTTATCAAAGTTGCCAATAGCCCGCTGTTGCGCGGCAGCAAAGAAATTACCGATTTGCAAATGGCACTGGCACGACTCGGTATCGAGTACACCTGTAACATCGCCACCGGGCTCGCCATGTCCCAGATGTTTCAAGCCACGAGCGATTTAGTGGATAAGCGCTTACGCGAAGTCTGGACCCGCTCCAGCGAGATCGCCGGAATTTGCCACGTCATGTGCAAACACCGCACCAAGCTACGACCCGACCAAGCCACGCTAGCGGGCCTGGTGCACCGCATCGGTGTACTGCCCATTCTCACCTATGCGGAAGAAAACCCCTCGCTCCTACGGGACAGTTTCACCCTAGACACCGTCATAGAGGCATTGAATGGCCCCATTGGCGATCGTATTTTGAAACATTGGGCCTTTCCGGAGCCGCTCATTCACATTCCCACAGAGCATGTGAAATTTAGTCGCCAGGTTGCCGAGGCCGACTATGCCGATATTGTGACCGTGGCAGTATTGCAGAGCTATATGGGCTCTAACCACCCGCTCGCCCAGGTGGACTACGCCAGCGTCACAGCCTTTGGTCGACTAGGATTGGATTCCGATATGGAATCTGCCGAGGGCGATGATTTAAGCGCCGAGATGGAAGCGGCAATGGCCATGCTGCAATAGTGGCGCTCTAGGTGGCAATGGCGCGCCAATCAACCGGCGACTTACCCCATTGCTGCAACCGCTCATTGGCCAATTCGAAACAGCGCGACCCCAAAAACGCGCAAAAATCGCGCCCCGCTTTTGTGGCCCCCAAGGGGCTAGGGTGAGAGGTTTTTATGACGCAGTGACGCGCGCTATCGATATCCGTGCACACGCGATGGGCAAATCGTCCCCAGGCCAAAAAGACAATCCCGCTGCGCTGGGCGTTCAAGGCGCGCAGGCACTGGGCCGTAAATTGCAGCCAGCCCTTTTTAGCGTGAGACCCAGCTGCGCCCTGCTCCACCGTTAGCGACGCATTTAGCAATAGTACGCCCTGCCGAGCCCAGGCCGACAAATCACCCGACCCGGGTTGATTTTCGCCGGCAAACAACTCTTTGTAGATATTCCTTAAGCTTGGCGGCAAGGCGACACCGGGTGGCACACTAAAGCTTAAACCGTGCGCCTGGCCAGGGCCATGGTAGGGGTCCTGACCAACAATGACGACTTTCACCTGATCAAAGGGCGTGTGCAAAAACGCCTGAAACCACTGAGTCGATGGCGGATATATGACTTTACCCGCCTGCATTTCGCATTTTAGAAAAGCCCTCAACTGTTCCATATAGGGCTGCGCCAGTTCCGCCTCAAACACCGCGCGCCAACCCGGGTCCAGAGCCTCAATAATATTGCCAGCCATTCAAAATGTCTCCCATAAAAAAAGCCGCTAGGCGGCTTTATTTTCAATTTACTCGGGGCGCATATGCGGAAAGAGCAGTACGTCCCTGATAGACGGCGAATCCGTTAACAGCATTACCAGGCGATCGATACCAATCCCCTCGCCTGCAGTAGGCGGTAAGCCGTACTCCAGCGCGCGAACGTAGTCCGCATCGTAATGCATGGCCTCGTCGTCACCGGCATCTTTCTCTCGTACCTGCTGCATAAAGCGCTCGGCCTGATCCTCTGCATCATTCAGCTCGGAAAAACCATTAGCCAATTCGCGCCCCCCCACAAAAAACTCGAAGCGATCGGTCACAAAAGGATTGTCGTCATTGCGGCGCGCCAGTGGCGACACTTCCGCTGGGTACTCCGTTATAAATGTGGGCTGAATCAGCTTGTGCTCTGCGGTTTCTTCAAATATTTCGATCTGAATCTTGCCCAGGCCCCAAGTATCTTTAACGTCAATCTTTAAGCGTTGCGCGATCTCCGTAGCCGCGTTGATATCTTGCAGCTGCTCGCGGGTGATACCGTCGTTGTATTTGAGTATCGCGTCCACCACTGAGATGCGATCAAAGGGCTTGGCAAAATCAAAATCAGTACCCTGATAGCTAAATGCTGTAGAGCCGCGCACTTCGATTGCCAGCTTACGCAACATATCTTCAGTCAGATCCATCAGGTCTTTATAGTCTGCGTAGGCCTGGTAAAACTCGAGCATAGTGAACTCGGGATTGTGGCGCGTCGACAGGCCCTCATTGCGGAAATTGCGGTTGATTTCGTACACCCGCTCGTAGCCGCCCACGACCAATCGCTTCAAGTACAGCTCGGGTGCAATACGCAGAAACATTTCAACATCCAGCGCATTGTGGTGGGTCACAAAGGGTTTGGCCGATGCACCACCAGGAATTACGTGCAGCATCGGCGTTTCCACTTCCATGAAGTCGGCATCATTCAGGTAATTGCGAATAAAGCTGATTACTCTCGAACGTGTGCGAAACACATCGCGCACCTCTGGGTTAACCATAAGATCCACGTAGCGCTGACGGTAGCGAATTTCTTGGTCGCTCAGGCCGTGAAACTTGTCCGGTAGCGGGCGCAAGGCCTTGGTTAGCAGCTGGAATTCTTCCAGATTTACGTACAAATCGCCTTTTCCGGATTTATACAGCTGGCCCTTAACGCCCACCAGATCGCCCATGTCCCACATGCCCGTGGTGTCTTTCAAAGTCTGCTGTGCGGCTTTATCGGCATATAACTGGATTTGACCGCTACCGTCTTGGAGCACAAAGAAAGGACCGCGCTTGGCCATAATGCGGCCGGCTACGGTAGCCACAAAGCCCAGCGACTCCAGCGCTTCTTTGGATTTATCACCATACTCAGCTTGCAGGTCGGCGGCCTTATGCTCGCGACGAAAATCGTTCGGGAAGGCGTTGCCCTTCTCGCGGATAGCCGTCAGTTTTGCGCGACGCTCGGCAATTAAACGGTTTTCATCCTGTGCTGCAGTTTGGTTTTCATTACTCATGGTGAATACTCGTCGATAAATTACAGACCGGCCTTCAGGCTAGCCTCGATAAACTGATCCAAATCGCCATCAAGCACCGCTTGACAGTTACTGGTTTGAACGCTGGTGCGCAAATCTTTAATGCGCGAATCATCCAACACGTAGGAGCGTATCTGGCTACCCCACCCAATATCGGCTTTGCCATCCTCCAGCGCTTGCTTGTCGGCGCTGCGCTTTTGCATTTCCAATTCGTACAGGCGCGCGCGCAGCATTTTCCACGCTTTATCGCGGTTTTGGTGTTGCGAGCGTTCGCTTTGGCACTGCACCACGGTATTGGTGGGTTCGTGCGTCAGGCGCACCGCCGAGTCGGTTTTGTTTACGTGCTGGCCACCGGCACCCGATGCTCGGTAAGTATCGGTACGCACATCGGAAGGATTAATATCAATTTCAAAATTGTCGTCAATTTCCGGCGACACAAAAACCGAGCTAAAGGAGGTATGGCGGCGATTGCCCGAGTCAAAGGGCGACTTGCGAACCAGTCGATGCACGCCCGTCTCCGTGCGCAGCCAACCAAACGCGTACTCACCTTCAAAATAGATGGTGGCACTTTTAATACCCGCCACATCGCCGGCGGACACCTCTTCCAGCGTGGTTTTAAACCCTTTGGCTTCGCCCCAGCGCAGATACATGCGCAGTAACATTTCCGCCCAGTCCTGGGCCTCGGTGCCGCCGGAGCCTGCTTGAATGTCCAAATAGGCATTATTGATGTCCATCTCGCCGGCAAACATCCGGCGAAATTCGAGCACGGCCAATTGGGCTTCCAGCGCCCCGATATCGGCGGCAACGGCGTCCACCGAGTCTTGATCCTGCTCTTCTACGGCCATTTCCAGCAGGTCCCTGCAATCCGCAACGCCGGCATCGAGCTTTTCAATGGTGCTGACTACCGTTTCCAGTGCAGAGCGCTCGCGGCCCAGAGCCTGCGCGCGCTCCTGATCGTTCCAGACGTCCGGTTCTGCGAGCTCAAGCTCTACCTCTGCCAGACGCTCTTTTTTACTGGCATAGTCAAAGATACCCCCTAAGCACGTCGGTACGCGCCTGGAGGTCTTTTAGTGCGGTGAGAAGTGGATTAATTTCCATGGATACCTGCTAATTCCCGGTGGCCGGTTAAATGCCGAAAGGCGCGGATTGTAACCCACTGCCGTATCGGCACCAACCCCGAAATTCGCAGGCTCCATCAGTGTAATATCACGCAAGCGCAGTGTTCAACAGCCAGCCTAGCACCAGAATCTGTGGCAGCGTGTACAGCGGCAGCGCCAGCGCCAATCGCCAAGAACCAGTGGTATCTTTAAGCGACATGATTTCTGTGTAGTCAGTGGATACACCAGCCATCATAAAAGTAAAACCATTACCCGGTGCCTTGGCGCGGGTAATCAATTCCGCGGCTAAGGGTGTCGAACCCTCCGAGCACACCTCGATTACTGTGGCTGCCAGTAAGGTCGCCAGCAAGCCGACTAGGCTCGGGCCAAACCACGCTGAAAACACGGCGGTATCGACAAAGGTGCGAACCGCCGCCGCCAAAAGCACGCCCACCAGCAACCAACGCACCACCATGGCGGAGCCCTTTAATCCCTCCCACAAGATGCTGGTCAATAACCCCAATCGCCAGTCAATGCTATGCCAGCTGCGCCGAAAGTCCGCTCGCCAGTTGTAATCCGGGTCTAGTGATTGAGTATGGGGGTTTTTAGGTAGCCGCCCAGTAGCTACCAGCCGATCGATCCACCAGCCCGTGGACAAGGCCACCGACAGCGACAATAAAACAAACAACAAGGTTAAGGGCAGGCCGATAAGCGCCACCATGATGATGGTCAACGAGAGCGAATTCCAGGGGGTGGCTATTAGAAATGCCATTACCTGCCCCAAACTCGCGCCACGCTTATACAATTGCATGCCCACCATCAAGACGCCGTGCGAGCATAAATCCAGTGCCAAGCCAGCCCCTGTGGCCCGCAGCAGACCCCGCTTGGTGCCGCCCTGCCCCAATACGCCCATGATTAAGCCTTGGGGTATGCGGCCCAGCAAGCCCACAAACAGCGCAGCTAACAGAATCCCCCACCACATGGTATTTATCAGTTCGAAGACCGTGTGGCTGGCAATCTGCCAGGCCCCATGAAGCTCGCCGCCGGCCAGCAGGTGCACAAGGTAAAGCCCCAGTACCGCGGTCAGCCCACCCCACAGTAGATAATCGGGTCTACTGCCAGTGGTGTCACAGCAACTGTCCTGCTCATGGGCCTGCTCGTGGCACTGGGTAGGCGTAGTTTCTTCGGACGCTGCAGCCGATGATTTTGTGCAACAGGCGTGTTCTTGGGTCATGAGGCCTCCGTTGTAAAGGGCGATGCAGCCAAACGATCGAGAATAGCGCAGCGATGTTGCTCGCCACCGTCACAGCAGGACCACAGCTCCTGCAAGGTATCCTCCAGGCGCTGTATCTCCTCGCGCTTGGCCTGTAATTGCTGCAATTTAGTGGCGACAAGCGCCTTCACACTGGCGCTGTGCGCGCGGGTATCGCGGTAGAGATTGAGTAAGTGCCCCGCTTCCTGGACACTAAAACCCACAGCGCGCGCGTGCTGCAAAAAGCAGAGGTGATCGAGGTGGGTACGGTTGTACGCGCGATAACCATTGCCCTGCTCGCGCGCCGGGGTGACCAGGCCCTGGGCCTCATAGTAGCGAATGGCCTTGGGTGTAAGCCCGGTTACCCGGGCAACCTCTTGAATGTGCATAATTGGTGACCCTCTGATTCTTACATCAGGGTCAGTATCAACGCTACCCCTGGGTCAAGGTCAACCCCAGAGGCTCTTTCACTCAGTCCGCAGCTAGGCCGCCAGCCGCAGCACAGTCACCGGGGGGAGTTGCAATAGGTGTCGACAACTCCAAGCCCCCAGCGCACCTATAGTTGAGGCACCAAAGGCTGGGGTAAGCAACCAGACCCAGGGGTGCGGTTGCCAAGTCAACTCAAAGACAAACCGCTGTAGCCCCCAAAGCAGGCCCTCTGCACCAGCCGCAGCAATCAATCCAGCCAGCAGCCCCAGCGCGGCAAACTCAATCCACAGTCGCTGACGCAATAGTCCGCGGCCGGAGCCCAGCGCCCTGAGTAATCCAATCTCCTGCATACGCCCATCCATACTTGCGTGAACCGATGCCATCAGCACTAACATGGCGGCGCCGAAAACTAACCAAAAAACCAATTGAACACTACTGCTCACCTGGGCGATGACCAGCCTGACCTGTTCAAATATTTTTTCCATTTCGATGACTAATGCTGTTGGGTGCTGCTGCAGTAGATCCGATACAAAGCGCCCGCCGTCCGGTGGTGCATAAAGGCTGGTCATATACATGGGGGCAAAATTATCCAGCGCACCCTCGTTAAACAGAACGAAGAAATTCGGCCGCAGCGAATCCCAGCGCAGACTTCGCAAACTGGCAACTTTTGCACTTAGCGTTAAACCGCCAATACTGAACTCAAGCGTGTCGCCCACGGCAATCTGTCTGCGCTCAGCAAACTCCGCCTCTACCGACACCAATACTTCGGCGCTGTCCTCGGGCGCGGTCCACCAGCGGCCCGCAGTGATGGTATTATCTAAGGGTAAATTTGCGGACCAACTTAAATTTAATTCTCGCGTCATGGCTTGCGGCTCATTGCGAGCGCCGCGCGCTTGATCCTCCTCGTTCTCTTCGTCTTCATCCATCTGACCCTGTGCGCGCAGTCGTTCTTCGCGGGTTTTGGCATCCTCGCCATTAATGTGAGTTAAACGTCCGCGCACCAGCGGGTAGAGACCTCCGTGCTGGAGTGATTTGGCGTGCAATAACTGTTCAAAGCTTTCGGTTTCGTGGGGCGCCAAATTGACAACAAAATGATTGGGCGCGTCGTCGGGCAATTGCATGCGCCACTCTTCGAGCAGCGACCCGCGTACCAACAGCAATGTGGCAAGCAACATCAGCGCCGTGCCAAACACTATAATCTGCAGCGTGGTTTCCGCTTGACGTCTGCGCAGCGAGGCCAGCGCCAAACGCCACTGGCTACCCCACTGATTACCGTAACGTCTAAGCAGCCATAAACCAGACAAGGCGATACCAGCCGCCGCCAGCGCCACCAAACCCCAGGCCAACATGACCAAGCCCGAAAGTTTTGCCGTACCACTGTAGAGCCACAGCAAGAGAAACGATGAGATAAAACCGGCACATAATTGCCAGCGCCCCGCCACTGTGGGCACTGGTGTTTCGCGCCGAAGTACGCGAATTGGCGCCACTTTTGGCAAGGGCCAAAGAGGGGGCAGCGCAAAAAACAGCAGGCACAAATAACCGGCAACGACACCTAAGATGGCTGGCAACCAACCGGGCGGGGGCAGCTCGGTGGCAACCAATTCGGCGATGCTCTGAGCAATTAATGCCTGCAAGCCAACGCCTGCGAGTAACCCCAGACTGCCCGCAAAGAGCCCCAGCCACAGCATCTGCGCCAAATATAGGCCTTGAATCTTGGTAGATACCACACCTAAACTTTTTAACAGGGCCACTTGATCAATGTGGCGACTGCAAAATCTTTGGGCCGCCATGGCAATTGCAATACCCGCCAGCAACACCCCAAACACACTGGCCAACATCAAAAAATTGCGTGCCGTAGTTAGGCTATTGGCAATACGACGCTGGGCGCTCGCAACATCCACAACGCGCTCATGCACAGTTAGCGCCGGCGTTAGCTCGCTTAAGTAACTGTCTATGACCGCTTCTTCGCCTGCCAGCAATAGACTGTAACTGGCGCGGCTGCCCGGCTGCAGCACCCCTGTTTTTGCCAGGTCGCTTTCGTGCATTAACACGCGGGCACCAAAATTCAAAAAGCCCTGGCCCCGATCGGGTTCACTCACCAACACCTGTGACACGCGCAAATCGGCTTCACCCACCTCGATAGTATCGCCCAAAGTAAGCTGCAGCAGGGGAAATAGCCGGCCTTCTACCCACACCTCGCCGGGCCCAGGGCCACGGGTTTGCACTGTGGCGGGCTCATCGCCGAAGGGTGCATTGCGCGTTTCCAATTTACCAACGAGCGGGTAACTGTCGCTTACGGCTTTAACGGATGCCAAGTGCGAGGCATCTCCGTTAAATACCATTGAACTAAAAATCGTGGTGTTTGCCGTTTGCAGCCCCCTATCGACCGCCTGCTGGGCCCATTGCGGAGGAGTCGGCTTATTGGCGCGAATCAGTCTGTCGGCGGCAATAAAGGCGTGCGACTGTGCTTCCATTGCACGCTCTAAGCGGTCGGTAAACAGTGCGATGCTACTTACCAGCGCAACGGCCATCAAGGTGGCCACGCCGAGTATTTTGACCTCAGGACTACGTAAGTTCCGATATAGCAGTCGCAAACTCAGCATGCTTCACCTGCCGCATAGGTAGTATCGCTTTCGCCCTCTGATATTAATACTTCTGCACCGGCGGCAAGCACGAGATTGGCATCGCACCTATCCGCCAATCGCTGCTCGTGGGTTACCAATACCAGCGTTGTTGCGTGCTTGGCATTCAAGTCAAACAGCAAATCGATAATCTTTGCACCGGTATTGGCATCCAGGTTGCCAGTAGGCTCATCGGCAAACAAGATCTTTGGCTCGCTGACAAAGGCTCTCGCCAAGGCAACTCGCTGCTGCTCGCCTCCCGATAGCTGGGGCGGATAGTGAGCTTCGCGATTTTTCAAGCCCACCTCTTCCAGGTAGTAGTGCGCCCTTTCCCGCGCATCCCGCCGACCCTGCAGCTCCAGAGGTAACATGACATTTTCCAGCGCTGAAAGCCCCGGCAAAAGCTGAAAAGACTGAAATACGAAGCTCAGAGTCTGGGCGCGCAATTCGGCACGGCCATCCTCGTCCAGATCGTTGAGACATTGACCATTCAATAAAACTCGGCCATCACTGGGTACATCCAAGCCGGCTAATATCCCCAACAGGGTAGACTTTCCTGAGCCAGAGGCACCCACAATGGCCATACTGGCCCCCGATAGCACCCTTAAATTAACCCCACGCAAGATTTGCAAGGGGCCAGCTAAGGTATCAACGGATTTGTTAAGATTTTCTGCAATGATCATAATAGGCCTACCAATTCCCTGCGTTTAATAAACGACCAATGTGTGAGACGAATACCATTGATCGCGTCTAGCGCCCTTAAGGCTTGCAAAAATCGCCATATTTACGCAAATTGATGGCTCGCAACAACCAGGACATACGATGCTTACTACCCTATCAGATTATCAGCAGCGCGCCAGAGAGTTGCTCGCGGTGCTACTGCTGTTGATCGCATCCACCGCGCAAAGCGCCAGCATCCTGGTGCTGGGCGACAGCTTAAGTGCCGGCTACGGTCTTGAGGAGCCGAGCGATAGCTGGGTGAATTTATTGGCTGATCAACTGCCGGCGCATACAGTGATTAACGCGAGCATCAGCGGCGATACCTTGTCGGGCGGTCTGGCGCGCCTACCCAGGCTAATGCAGACGCACAAACCCGATATTGTATTAATTGAACTCGGCGGTAACGATGGATTGCGAGGGTTTTCACTGGCGCGAATTCGCGCGCAACTGCAACAGCTCATCCAAACGGCTAAGCAGGGCCAAGCGCGCGTGCTGGTAATGGAAATGCGCATACCACCCAACTATGGGCAGCGCTACACCAGCCGTTTCAGTGCACTCTATTCGGAAGTGGCCGAGGTGGAAGCCGTTCAATTAATACCATTTTTCCTGCAGGATCTGGCCCTTCAACCTGGCATGATGCAGGCCGACGGCATTCATCCCACTGCGGCAGCACAACCCGCTATGCGCGATGCCGTGGCCACCGCACTTATGCCGCTTCTGGCACAGGCTGTAGATAACTAATCATCAATTGGACATTGCGCTGACCGCGAAACTCGTTGATATCCAATTGAAATACCGCCTTCAATTTACGCAAGGAAGGTGCGGGCCAGGCAGTCAGGTCAACATTAAACGCGATGCCATCCAACACCAGGTGTGGGCTATGCTCGGGCGCAAGGGTTAGCTTAAGGTGCTTACCCCCCACCAAACGTTGGGACTGAATAGTAAAAACGCCCTCGAATGCAGGTTCGGGAAACTGTTGCCCCCAAGGCCCAGCATCTGCCAATTGTTGAGCGCACGCCAAGGTGAACTCTTGAGCAGCCAGCTCACCGTCAGTATAAATAACCGCCTGCAAATCTGCTTCGGTCAACATTTGCCGACATACCTGATCAAAGGCCTGCTGAAATGCAGCAAATTTCTCTGCGTACAGACTGAGGCCTGCCGCCATGGCGTGGCCGCCAAACTTGATGATGATGCCCGGGTGTAATACGGCAACGCGATCCAATGCATCGCGCAAATGCAGGCCTTTTATAGATCGGCCTGATCCTTTTAACTCACCGTCACCTGCCTCAGCAAATAGAATCACTGGGCGGTGATAGCGCTCTTTAATTCTTGAAGCCAGGATGCCAATGACGCCTTGATGCCATTGAGCGTGAAATAAACTAATCCCCCAAGGTTGCTGCTCGCCCAGATCGAGGTTTGCCAAAGCCACCTCGGCCTCTTTATGCATCGCAGTTTCTATGGCACGGCGATCGCGATTAAAATCATCCAGTTGCTGCGCCAAGGCCAAGGCTTCCTGTTCGCTTTCTGCAAGCAGGCATTGAATGCCCAGGCTCATATCATCCAGCCGGCCGGCGGCGTTTAAGCGAGGCCCAACTGCAAAGCCCATATCGGCGGCCTGCACATGGGTCGGGTTGCGGCCGGCAACACGCAATATCGCAGTAATACCCGGCCGACAGCGACCGGAACGTATTCGCAATAGGCCCTGCTTAACCAGCAAGCGATTATTGGCATCGAGGGGCACCACATCGGCAACGGTGCCGAGTGCCACTAAATCCAAATAATCAGCCATGTTGGGCACGCGGCGCTGCTGTTCGGCAAACCACCCCTGTTGAACTAATGCAGTGCGCAGGCGACTCATTACATAAAAAATAACGCCCACACCAGCCAGGTTTTTGCTTAAAAAACCGCAACCGCGCTGATTCGGATTCACGATTGCATCAGCTAGGGGCGTTTCATCTGCAGGTAAATGGTGGTCGGTAATAACCAACTGAATGCCCGCGTCGCGCACAGCCTGTGCACCGGCAATGCTAGAGATACCGTTATCCACCGTGATAATGATGTCGGGATGAAACCCTTTGGCCACTTCGACAATTTCAGGAGTGAGCCCGTAGCCGTAATCAAAGCGATTGGGTACCAGAAAGTCCACCTGTGCCGAGCCCATGGCGCGCAATGCAAGCACCGCCAGTGCCGAACTGGTGGCACCGTCTGCATCAAAATCACCCACGATTAAGATTTTTGATCCGCTACGTACGGCATTGCTTAGCACACCTACCGCCGCCTCCAAACCTTTTAGGTCAGGTGGCAATAGCTCCGAGAGTTGCTGCGGAAGCCCTGCCTCATCGACGACACCGCGCGCTAAATAGATGCGCTGTAAAAGCGCTGGCATTGGCTGCGTAAAATTTGCCTGCGCTAAATCAGCTTGGCGCTGCTTGATTTCCATAAATGCCCCTTGCCTCCCATGCCATTGCCACTCAATGGCTGCCTATTTATGCATCGCGCAAGGATAACATGGATGTAAGGTTCGGGATCGGTGGCGAGGCTTATGCAGCGACAGCGAAAAATCAAGAGGCAGCTAGTTGGCGTGCTTCGCGCCGCGCCTGCGCCTCGCGCCAACGTCGTTCTTGAACCTGGGTATTTATTTCAAGCGGGACCACGGGTGTAGGTTTACCCTGGGCATTGACGGCAACCATGGTGAAATAACTGGTATTGGTGTGTCGCATTTCACCCGTTTCGAGATTTTCTGCAATAACCCGGATACCAATTTCCATGGAACTGGTGCCCGTGTAATTCACGGACGCCAGTAGTGTCAGTAGTTCGCCAATCGCGATTGGCTCTTTGAACAAAACATTGTCTACCGACAAGGTGACAACATAGCTGCCGCTGTAGCGCATGGCCGCCGTATAAGCGACTTTGTCTAACAGTTTGAGCAGTTCGCCACCGTGCATTTTACCCCCAAAATTACTCATTTCAGGGGTTACCAAGACCGACATTTCCGTGGTATGTGACCGCATAAGCAACTAGGCCCGTAAATTCTGTGCAATAAACTGCTGGACGCTTTGCGTATCGTTTGACAACACAGAATAACGCTCTTCGCGGTCAAATAAGTCGGCCATGTGGTGCGGCAGCGCGGGATCGTCTTTTTGCCCGGCCTTCTTCACAGCCTCGGGAAATTTTGCCGGATGTGCTGTTGCTAAGCACACCATTGGCGTGTATTGATTTTTGCGCTTTGCTCGCGCCGCCTGCACGCCAATGGCGGTATGAGGGTCGAGTAAGTAGCCTGATTGCGAGAATACATCGGCAATAACGGCGACCATCTCGTCGTCATTCAATCGATGACTGCTGAATAATTGCCGCGCTTTTGCCAAGGCTGCATCCGACAAAGTCATAGCGCCGGACTTAAACTCATTCATGAGCTGCGCGATTGCACTGCCATCGCGATCGTAGAGATCAAACAGCAGGCGCTCAAAGTTGCTGGACACCATAATATCCATACTGGGCGACAAGCTGTGCACTAGCGGCTTACGAGAGTGGTCATTGCCGCTGATACAGCGATGTAAAATGTCGTTGGCATTGGTCGCGATAATCAACTGTTCAATGGGCAGCCCCATCTTACTGGCAAGATATCCCGCAAAAATATCGCCAAAGTTGCCCGTCGGCACAGAGAAGGACACAGCGCGCGATGGCGCTCCCAATGCAATGGCCGCGTAAAAATAGTAGACAATTTGCGCCATAATGCGCGCCCAGTTAATGGAGTTGACCGCCACTAGCTGGCGCCCTTCGGGTAAAAAGGACTGATCGGCAAAACTGGCTTTCACCATATTTTGACAATCGTCAAAATTTCCTTCCAAGGCGATATTGTGAACATTGTGCGCGAGCACCGATGTCATTTGCCGACGCTGCACGTCGGACACTCGGCCGTGTGGGTGCAATATAAATATGTCGATGTTATCGCAGCGGCTACAGCCTTCAATGGCAGCCGAGCCAGTGTCGCCAGAGGTAGCCCCCATCACCACAACTTTTTGATTGCGTTTGGCCAAAATATGGTCCAGCAAGTGCCCTAAAAATTGCAATGCAAAATCTTTAAACGCGAGCGTAGGCCCTTGAAAAAGCTCCAGTATCCACTCGTTATGGCCTGTTTGCACCAAAGGTGCTACCGCCGAGTGCCGAAAGCTGGCATAGGCTTTGTCGATTATGCTTTTTAATTCGGCATCGGATAGCGCGCCGTCGACAAAGGGTTTAATAATTTCGAATGCCAGCGCCTGGTAGGACAAACCTGCCCAGCTGGCGATTGTCGCGCTGTCAAAATGCGGCAGTGTTTCAGGCACGTACAAACCACCGTCACTGGCTAAGCCCGTTAATACGGCGTCTTCAAAAGACAGTGCAGGCGCTTGCCCACGGGTACTGATATATTTCACAAGTCATTCCAACCGAAAGTCTATTAACCCAACGCTTCTACACGAATGTGTGTCACTTCACCGTGAATCACCGGCAGCGCTTCAATTTTTGTAATTGCAGACATTAGCTGGTGCTCAATGGCCCGGCTGGTCAACAAAATGAGCGGAACCTGAGGCGCATCGTTTTGCGGTTCTTTTTGAATTAAGGCCTCAACACTGATATTGGCCTCGGCCAAAATAGTAGACACTTGCGCCAACACGCCTGGGCGATCTTCCGCCAGCATGCGCAGATAGTAAGCGGTTTCGACTTTATCCATGGGCAGCATTGTGGGTTGCTGCTGGGCTGCATTGTGAAAGGCCAAAGGCGCAACGCGCGCACTGCCGCCAATGCTGCGGGCCACGTCCACGATATCGGCGATAACCGCAGAGGCCGTGGGTTCTGCGCCGGCGCCGGCGCCGTAATATAGTGTTGGTCCCACGGCATCGCCCTTCACCAAGACCGCGTTCATGACGCCGTCGACATTGGCGATAAGGCGTTTGGCGGGAATCATGGTTGGGTGCACCCGCAATTCAATGCCCGCCGCTGTTTGGCGTGCAATGCCCAGGTGTTTAATGCGGTACCCCAGCTCCTGGGCGTAATCCACATCTTCAGGCGCAATTTTACTGATGCCTTCAGTGAAAACCTTATCAAATTGCAACGGCATCCCGAAAGCCAGTGAAGCTAAGATCACCAACTTGTGGGCGGCATCTATGCCTTCGACGTCAAAGGTTGGATCGGCTTCGGCGTATCCCAATGCTTGGGCTTCTTTTAACACGTCGTCAAAAGCCCGCCCCTTGTCGCGCATTTCCGTCAAAATAAAGTTGCCGGTGCCATTAATGATGCCCGCCAGCCACTCAATTTTATTGGCCGATAGGCCTTCGCGCAGCGCCTTAATGATGGGAATACCCCCAGCGACGGCGGCCTCAAACATGACACTGACACCTGCCGCTTCCGCCTTGGCAAATATTTCGTTGCCGTGCTCCGCAATCAGCGCCTTGTTGGCGGTGACCAAATGTTTGCCGTTGGCAATGGCTTCTAGCACTAACTCTTTGGCAACCGTGGTGCCACCAATCAGTTCTACGACCACGTCCACTTCGGGGTTGCGCGCCACGTCAAAAATATCGCGTGTGACCGATATACCGGAGGTGTCATAGGCGGGGTTGTCGCGCCGGGCGCCAATTTGAATAATGTCAATTTCTACGCCGGCTCGTGCACTTATTTCGCGTTTATTACGCTTGAGCACATTAAATGTGCCACCACCCACTGTACCCAGGCCACATATGCCTACTTTCACCGGTTTCAAAATAACTTCCTCTGAATCGCAGAAAGCGCAATCAAACGTTGCGCCGAAATGATGTTTTGCTGTTTATTCTTGCAAAAGGACGGCAACCTTACTGATACCGGCTCTGGCTGTCAATCGGGGCCGGTATCTGGGTGACTTGCCTGAGGTATTGCGCAGGGCTAGGAGTCGATGCCCAACATTTGCAACAGCTCCGGCGCGGGACGATAGCCGGAAATCAACTCGCCATTGGTCATAAAAATGGCCGGTGTGCCGCGCACACCAATGCTGCCGCCCAACTGATACTGACCGGCGATGGGGTTGTCTTCACACACAGCACCGCTGATGTGCTGGCCATTTTTCAGGCGCGTGAGGGTATCGGTGGGATTGTCTGAGCACCAAGCGCGAGCCAGCTTATTGTAGGACTCAGAGCGAATACCCGCACGCGGGTAAGCTAAATACCGCACCTCGACACCCGCGGCATTGAGCTGGGGCACCTCTTGGTGCAGTTTGCGGCAGTAGCCACAATCGACATCGGTGAACACGTAGATTGATGCTTTAGTGTCGCCCTTGGCCGGAAATACAATCATGTCTTTGACATCCTGCGCGGCCAGTAGGGGCGCGCGCTCTTTCTGGCGCGCCAGCTCTTCAATATTTACAAGCTTATTGCCATCAATTTTGTAAAGGTCACCCGCCACTAGGTAGTCGCCAGAAGCATCCGTGTATAGCACGGGGCCATTGCTCAGTTTAATGGCGTAAATGCCCGCAAAGGGACCGTTTTCAACGCCCACCACGGCCATGTGCGGTATGGCGGCGGCAACCTTCGCCTTGAGCCGTGCCTCTAACTCTGGTGTCACCTTAGCCAAACCCGTTGCCGCCTGGGAAAATACCAGAGGCGAAGCGAGCAGCAAGGTGGCGGCCATGGCTTTAAAAAACAACTTAATCATGCTTAACAATCCTTAATAGTACGCTGAGGCATAGCCGGATAATAACGTATGCCAACCGGTTATACAGTGTCAGAGCCAATGTTTTGCGACAGTTTACGCCCCTACCCCCTTGGATGGTGCATTTGGTGTAATTGTTTCATACGCTCGCGCGCCACATGGGTGTAAATTTGGGTGGTCGATAAATCGCTGTGCCCAAGCAGCAACTGCACTACCCGCAAATCGGCACCGTGATTAATCAGGTGCGTGGCAAAGGCGTGCCGCAAGGTGTGTGGCGATAAGGGTTTCTGGATATCCGCAACCTGGGCCCAGTGTTTGACGCGATGCCAAAACGTCTGCCGTGTCATTTCCTGGCCGCGACTACTGGGAAACAGTACATCACTTTGGGCGCCGCGCAACAGCACCCCACGGGCCTCGCGCTGGTACTGCATTAGCCAGTCGGCGGCTTCCTCGCCCAGGGGTACCAAACGCTCTTTAGACCCCTTGCCAAACACCCGTACCACACCCTGACGTAAATTTACCTGTGCAAGCGTTAAACCCACCAGTTCCGACACCCGCAGCCCCGTCGCATACAACACTTCCAGCATACAGCGATCGCGCAGGCCCAAGGTATCTGTGGTATCCGGCGCCGCCAGCAATGCCTCCACATCGGCCTCCGTCAAGGTTTTGGGTAATGGGCGCCCGAGCTTAGGGCTACTTATGGGTGCTGTGGGATCAACGGTTAAATGCCCCTCGCGCAAGTGATAAGCGTAGAAACTTCGTAAACACGACAATTGTCTGGCCACCGAGCGTGCGCTGGCGCCCTGCCCCAACCGCGTAGCCAAATAGGCTTGCAATTCATCGGCGCCGGCTTGGCGCAAAGGTTTTGCGCCAAGGTGGTGGGCCACAAATTGCAAGTCGCGCCGATAGGCCGCCAGGGTGTGATCGCTCAAGCCCTTTTCCGTCCACAGCGCATCCAAAAACTGGTCTATCTCACTCAAGCCGGCCCCCTTAAATTGCGCATAGGTTACCCGTTCGACGCCGTGCTGCAAGCATAAAAAAACCGGCCAATGGCCGGTTTTTTAAAGATCCGCTCGCAATACTTAGTTGAGCTTTTCTTTGATTCGCGCTGCCTTACCTGCCAGATCGCGCAAGTAGTACAGTTTGGCTTGACGCACATCACCGCGACGCTTCACGGAAACAGAGTCAACCAGTGGGCTGTGTAACTGGAAAGTACGCTCAACACCCACGCCGTAAGAAATCTTACGCACGGTGAATGCAGAGTTCAGACCGCGGTTGCGCTTGCCAATGACAACGCCTTCAAAGGCCTGCAAACGGCTGCGATCGCCTTCTTTTACTTTTACCTGAACTACAACGGTATCACCGGGTGCAAACTCAGGAACCTCTTTTTTCAACTGTTCGTTTTCGAGGGCTTGGATAATCTTGTTAGTCATGTCTTTCTCCAAAGTAACAAGTGTGTAGCTTCACAGCTAGAAAGGGAAACCCGTCATTATTCGGTATTTCCCGCCTCGAGGTCCCGACGAAAGTCCGTCAGCAGCCGCTGCTGCTCCTCGGTCAAGGTCTTGCCTTGCAGCAGATCAGGTCGCCGCAACGCGGTGCGACCCAAAGCCTGCTGTAACCGCCAACGGCGGATTCTTTCATGGTCTCCGGAGGCTAACACCGCCGGTACCGCTAATTCTTTGTCGCCAGTGGAATAGACCTCTGGGCGAGTATAGTGCGGACAATCTAACAGGCCATCGGTAAAGCTGTCTTGCTCTGCCGACTGCTGGTGTCCTAGCGCACCGGGAATCAAACGAGTGATGGCATCAACCATCACCATAGCTCCCAGCTCGCCGCCACTTAAGACGTAGTCGCCAATGGACCATTCGCTATCGACTTCGAGCGCGATAAACCGCTCGTCGACCCCCTCGTAACGACCGGCAACCAAAATCAGGTTGCGTGTCGCGCCGGCAAAGGCCTGTGCCGCCGCCTGATCAAAGCGCCGCCCCTGGGGCGACAGGTATACCACTTCGCAATCGCCTGTCCAGGCCCTAGCGGCGGCTACCGCGTCGCGCAGCGGCTGTACCATCATCACCATACCGGGCCCGCCGCCGTAGGGGCGAGCATCGACAGTCTGATGCCTGTCGCTGGTGTAGGCTCTGGGATTCCAGCAACGCAGCTCCACCAGCCCTTGTTTCATTGCCCGACTGCTAACCCCGTGCAGGGTTATGGCATCGAACATTTCCGGAAACAGCGTCACCAGTGCAATACGCAGCGGTTCAGTTCTGGCTGTACCGTCGGTGGCTAGCGGCTCTGCAGTGGCCACGTCAGAATGCCGGGTCCCAATCGACCCACATCTTGCCTGCATCCAGGTCAATTCGCGTTACAAACTGCCCGGGTACATAGGGCACCAAGCGCTCGCGATCGTCCACACAATCGGCGCCCGGTTTAATCACCAACACATCGTTGGCACCGGTTTCCAGCAAATGGCTTACCTGCCCAAGCAGAATCTCACCACCCTCAAATACACTGTAAACCGCCAAGCCTTCGAGCTGGTGCCAATAGTATTCATCGTCCGCCAGTGCAGGCAGCTGATCGCGCTCGACACTGATGGTGACCTTGGCATAGGCCTCCGCCTGTGTGCGGTCGTCAACGCCTTTTAAGTGTGCGATAAACCCTTTACCGTGGGGCTGAAACTCGTCAACCTCTACGGCCTTCACACCGTGCTTGGTTTTTAACCACCAGGGCGAGTAGCTCGCAATATTTTCCGGCGGTTCGGTATCCGAGTGAATTTTCACCCACCCTTTGATACCAAAAACCGAGGTAATACGACCAACATCTATCAAATTAGACCGTACTTGGGTCATCGCTGGCCGCACCTCAGTGACTGCAATTAGGCTGCAGACGCTTCTTTCAGCAAAGAGGCTACGCGCTCACTCAGCTGTGCACCTTGACCAACCCAGTGCTCAACGCGCTCTTTGTTGATGCGCAGACGCTCTTCCTGGCCACGGGCGCTAGGGTTAAAGAAACCAACGCGCTCCAGGTAACGGCCATCACGGGCGTTGCGGCTGTTGGTGACGGTCAAGTGGTAGAACGGGCGCTTCTTAGAGCCACCGCGAGATAAACGAATGCTTACCATGTAAGTCTTCTTCCTGTTGTTAAATTTGTGCCAGCGTTATGCCTGCACCACTACATCTAGCAAGATTGCAGGCACAGGCCTGCGAAAGGCGCGGTATTCTAGGGTAAAAAAAACAGCCTGTACAGGCTTGCAGCCCTTTAAATAACGCAGAAACCCGCGTTTTCGCGGGCTTCAACCAGATTTTTCCCAATATTGCCGCCGGTTAGCGAAATCCGCCTGGCGGCAGACCGCCCATACCGCCGGGCATCATGCCGCCCAGGCCGCGCATCATTTTATTCATGCCGCCGCCCTTCATCTTTTTCATCATCTTGGACATCTGCTTATGTTGCTTAAGCAGGCGGTTGAGGTCCTGTATCTCAGTGCCCGAACCCAGCGTTATCCGGCGCTTGCGCGAGCCTGTCAGTATGTCTGGGTTGCGGCGCTCAGCCGGCGTCATGGAGCTAATGATGGCGTCCATCTGCTTAAACTGTTTGGTCATATCGGCCTGCTGCGCCATTTGCGCCACATTGCCCATACCCGGTAGCTTTTCCAACATGGAGCCCAACCCGCCCATATTTTGCATTTGCTGCAGCTGATCGCGCAGATCTTCCAGGTCAAAGCCCTTGCCCTTGCTGACTTTTTTCACCAGCTTCTCAGCCTTGGCCTTATCGATGGTCTGCTCGGCCTGTTCAATCAGCGACATCAAGTCGCCCATCCCCAAAATCCGCGAGGCAACCCGATCTGGATGGAAGGGCTCCAGGGCGTCCACCTTTTCACCCACGCCGAGGAACTTAATGGGCTTACCGGTCACTTCCCGCACAGACAGTGCGGCTCCGCCGCGCGCATCGCCATCGGCCTTGGTTAAAATTACGCCGGTCAGTGGCAGCGCCTCATTAAAGGCCCGCGCCGTGTTTACGGCATCCTGACCAATCATGGCGTCAATTACGAACAGGGTCTCTATGGGGTTTATGGCCTTGTGCAGCGACTGAATTTCGTCCATCAAGGCGTCATCTATGTGCAGACGACCCGCGGTATCCACAATCACCACATCGCAAAACTGCTTCTTGGCGTGCGCGATGGCGGCGTTTGCAATATCTACAGGCTTTTGATCGCTATTGGAGGGGAAAAATTCGACACCCACTTCGGCTGCCAAGGTTTCTAGCTGCTTGATGGCCGCCGGGCGGTAAATGTCGGCGCTAACCACCAGCACTTTCTTCTTCTGACGCTCCTTAAGAAAGCGCGACAGCTTGGCTACCGACGTGGTTTTACCCGCACCCTGCAGGCCCGCCATCAAGACAACAGCCGGCGGCTGCTGAGCCAGGTTCAGGGTTTCGTTGGCCTGCCCCATCAGGTCGACCAACTCCGCCTGAACAATTTTCAAAAATTGTTGGCCCGGATTCAGCGCCCGGGCAACTTCAACGCCCACAGCGCGCTTGCGCACCTTTTCCACAAAGCCCTTAACCACGGGCAGTGCGACGTCCGCCTCCAGCAGCGCTTTGCGCACCTCGCGCAGGGTATCTTTGATGTTGTCGTCGGTCAGACGCGCTTTACCAGTAATGGCGCGCAGCGATTTCGAGAGTCGTTCCGTTAAATTGTCAAACATCGTGCCGTACTTTATCCAGTGCAGGATGCCGGCCACCATGCCGACATCGAAAAGGCGGGCAGTATATCCCATGGGCCGAGCCGGCCCAAGCCATGAAGCAGACAAACTTGAGAGAGCGGGATACTTGAAGGGCCTACAAAATCTTCAATTTCACAGCCTGCTATGACACACTGCGCGGGTCTTTGGTGAGTGATATTGCATGCAAAACGGAATTCAACTGTACGCTTTAGCCATGAACATCGCAGCCGTCGCGGTTTATCTGGGCGCCTGCGGCTATTTCTACACACTGCTGCGCCACCAAAAGGCGTTGGCGGGCCACTGGACCCAAGCGCTGGCCATCACCGCCGTGGGCTTTCACTGGAGTGGTCTCTACCCACTGCTATTCACCAGCGCCGGTGTGAATTTCAGCTTTTTCGCCACTGCCAGTCTCGTTTGCGCATCCATCAACAGCCTGTTAATTCTCTCGGGATTGCGCAAACCGGTACACACGCTCTACCTACTGTTGATGCCCTTGTCTGCCATCAGTATTTTACTGTTGGTCTTTTTCTACCAACCTAGCCACATCACCCCCTTAGCTGAAGGCTTGGCGGCCCACGTTATCCTGAGCCTCTTGGCCTACAGCCTGCTGACCATTGCTACCGCCCAAGCCCTGGTGCTGGCATTTCAAACCCACCAACTTAAAAACCACCAGCCCGGCGGCGCTGTGCGCATATTGCCGCCGCTCCAGACCATGGAGGCACTATTATTCGACATGCTGTGGCTGGGCTTTGCACTTCTGACGGCCGCACTGGCGTCGGGCTTTGCCTATATTGAGGATTTACTGGCCCAACATCTTGCCCATAAAACAGTCTTCTCAGTGGTTGCCTGGTTAATTTACGCTGCGTTGCTGGCGGGTCGCCACTGGCTCGGCTGGCGCGGGCACACCGCTGTGCGCTTCACTCTAGGCGGTTTTGCGGCGCTGATGCTGGCGTATTTCGGCAGCAAATTCGTTCTCGAGCTGATTCTTCACGTCAACTGACCGCAGTATTTGCCAAGGCTCGCCATCTGCTGCAAGATACGCGCTTTATAGCATTAAGGGCTTCCCTTTCTTGAACGACATACCGCTTAGTCTGCTCTTTTCGAGCCTGGCTGGACTTATATTACTTTCGGCATTTTTCTCGTCCTCCGAAACTGGAATGATGTCGCTAAACCGCTATCGCCTTAAGCATCTGGTGAATAAAAAGCACCGCGGCGCCCTGCGCGCCTCAGAGCTACTGAACCGCCCCGACCGCCTGATCGGCGTCATATTGATCGGCAACAACCTGGTCAACGCGGCGGCCGCCACTATCGCAACATTGATAGCCACCCGCTTACTAGGCGACGTGGGCTTGGCCGTAGCACCTGTTGCCCTCACCCTGCTGCTATTGGTTTTCGCCGAGGTGACCCCGAAAACCGTAGCCGCTCTGCACCCGGAACGCATTGCCTTTCCCGCAAGCCTGCTGCTAAAGCCGCTCTTGTTTTTGTTTTACCCCGTGGTGTGGATGGTCAATATTGTCTCCAATGCCCTGGCGCGACTGCTGGGCGTTAATCCAGAGGCCCACAACACCAACGAACACCTACACCCGGATGAATTGCGCACAGTAGTGGACGAGGCTGGCGACCTGATCCCAGACCAGCACCAGGGCATGTTGCTAAATGTGCTGGATCTCAACAAGGCCACGGTGGAAGACATCATGGTGCCGCGCAACGAAGTTGTGGGCTTAAATCTGGAAGACGACATCCCCACCCTGCTGCGCCAAATTCGCACCAGTGAGTACACGCGCCTACCGGTCTATGAGGGCGACATCAATAACGTGGTGGGCACCCTGCACCTGCGCAACGCGGCGCGCTTTATTTTTGGGGACGACAGCACCATCACCCACGCCGACATTCGCCGGTTTTGTCGCAAGCCCTATTTCGTGCCGGAATCCACCGCCCTGCATACTCAATTGCTGCACTACCAAAAAGAAAAGCGTCGAATGGCCTTTGTGGTGGACGAATATGGTGACGTACAGGGCATAATCACCCTTGAAGATTTGCTCGAAGAGATTGTCGGCGATTTCACCACAAACCGTGCAGACGAACTGGGCGAAGAAATCGCCGAGGCCGGCAATGGCTGGTTTATTATCGACGGCAGCGCCTCGCTGCGCGACGTCAACCGCGAACTGGAGTGGGACCTGCCCACCGACGAAGCCAAAACCATTAACGGCCTCTTGGTAGATACCTTTCAGGGGGTACCCGAGTGCGCCATGAGCCTGACCCTGCGCAACTACCGCTTCGAAATTATGCAAACCAGCACCAAGATGATCGAACGGGTTAAAGCAACCCGCCTGGAAGAGCTGGACGAAGACTGAACCTGAGCGACGCCGCCCCCGGCGTCGAAAGGCGCCGGCAGCCGCTAGGCAAAGGGATTGTTTACTTTTGCCCGCGCCTGCGCCCGAACCACCACCTGCCGTTGCTGCTCCGCCGTCATCCGCGACCAACCGCCTATCTCCTCTGCCGTGCGAAAACACCCAACGCACACATCGTCGGCATTCAATGCACACACTGAGTTACAGGGGGATTTTACCGCTTGCTGCTTGAGCTTGGATTTGGGAGAAGCGGTCATACCAGCGTCACCTCCTTTAGCGTGGCTCGATAGCGCGCCGCATGCTGCACATAGACTTCCGCGTTGGCCCGCAACAATGCCACTGCCGCCTCGTCTAATTGCCGAATCACTTTTGCCGGGCTCCCCACCACTAAACTGTTATCGGGAATGACCGATCGCTCGGTGATCAGGGCGTTGGCGCCGACGATGCAATTCTTCCCAATGCGCGCGTGGTTAAGCACCACTGCGCCGATGCCGATAAGACTATTGCTACCCACTTCACAGCCATGCAACATGGCGTTGTGGCCTACGGTGACATCCTCGCCAAGGCGCAGGGTGATTCCCGGGTCTGTGTGCAATACCGCGCCGTCTTGCACATTGCTGCGAGCCCCGATTTCGATCAGGGCATTGTCGGCACGGATCACCGCATTAAACCAGACACTTGCCTGGGTTTTTAACACGACCTGACCAATCAGCGTCGCGTTATGGGCCACAAAATGCCCCTCACCTTCGAGTTGAGGTGCGTGCTCTCCCAATTGAAATGCCGTCATTTGACTTCCTGAATAGATGGTATTGTGCGAACCGCACGCAATTTAGGTAATTGAGGCTAACTAATAGCGACGTACCGGGGCAGAGTTGTGCTGCTTGCCGATGCCCGCATCGAGTGTTTTATTAAGTAAATCCACCAATACGCCCGCAGTAAAACCCCATATTTCAAATTCGCCATAGCGGTAGGCCGGCGCCCAATGCTCGCTGCCATCGCGCTGAAAAACGTCGGTGCGCAGACGCTCATCTGCAAGAAAAAAAGATACCGGCACCGTAAATACCGCATCTAACTCGTCGGGATTCGGCACCAAAGGCAAATTGGGTTCAATCAGCCCCACCACTGGCTGTACCCGGATACCGTCGCGGGCATAGCGCGAGCGCCAGCTACCCAGAACATCCACCGCACTGGGCGGTAGCCCCACCTCTTCGTGCGCCTCTCTGAGAGCGGTATCGGCGAGGGTCTGATCCCCCGGCTCCCACCAGCCACCGGGAAAGGACACCTCCCCCGAATGGCGCTTGAGCTTCGAGGAGCGCAGTGTCAACAGCACCCTGGGGTCCGCTTCGCGCGTCAAGGCAATCAGAACCGCCGCCTGACGCGGGTGGGTTTCTGGCAAATCCAGTGTGTATGAGTATTTATCCAGTAATGTCGAAAGCTGGCGCAGCATAGAAAGTCCTCCGGGGCATTATAGCGGCAATGCCCGCCCTGTGAAGCACAGGCTTCGCTCCCCCGGGGAGACCTCTGCTAGAATAACCCCGCGCTAAGCGCCCCTCAAAAATACGACAGCAGGATGACATACCGATGAAATTTTGTAGCCAGTGCGGTGCGGACGTGATTCTGGCCATTCCCGTTGGCGATGATCGCGAACGCTTTGTCTGCGCTACTTGCAGCACCATTCACTACCAAAACCCCCGCATTATCACCGGTACCCTACCGGTTTACGAAGACAAAGTGCTGTTGTGTAAGCGAGCCATAGAACCGCGCCATGGCCTATGGACTCTGCCGGCGGGCTTCATGGAAAACGGGGAAACCACAGCGGAAGGCGCTGCGCGGGAAACCTGGGAAGAAGCCCGTGCGACAGTGTCCGATCTCACACTGTACACGCTGTTTAATTTGCCACAAATTCACCAAGTGTATTTTTTCTACCGCGCCAACCTCACAGCGCTGGACTTTGGGCCTGGCCCCGAGTCTTTGGAGGTGGCGCTGTTCGAAGAGCAAGACATACCTTGGGATACGCTCGCCTTTCCGGTCATCGCTCGCACCCTGGAGCTCTACTTTGACGACCGGAAAATCCAAAAATTTCCAGTGCGCTCCGAAGACATTATTCGAAAACCGCGGGATCGGTAGTTTGCATTAAATCGAACGCGGGCTCCTCGTAAGGGTGTGCCGCCCGCAGCGCGCGAATGACGGCTTTTACGCGATTTTCCGGCACCAACAGCTCAACTCGAAACTCGGATACACAGTTGGTTTGGGCATGCGTTCCAATAAATGGCTGGGCGCCGGCCAAAGGTCGAAACTGGCCCTGCCCCAACACCTGCCAACAGCATTGGTCATAGGCTCCCTGCCGGCCAGCGCCAGCTTCAAACACAGCTTGTTTTACCAACTCCACATGGCTTTCTGGCACATACATACACAATTTAAACACTGCTCACTCCGCTATAGCGCTTATCAATGCCGACCCAGCCTCGGTGTGAGGCTTTGGCCACTCCACCGAGATCAACTGTCGAGCTCTACGGTTAGCTTAACAGTCGTACTGCAATGACATGCTCCACCTTTTCCACCGCCTGCTGCAATGCAGGTGATGCATTCACTTCCATATCGATGATGTTGTACGCCAGAGTGCCGCGACTTTTGTTCATCATATCCACCACATTCACATCGAGCTCTGCCAAAACAGACAATACATGCCCCAAAACGCCGGATACATTGTCGTTAGTAAACGTTAATCGACAGGTGCCCGGCGCGCGCGGCATCGCAACAGCTGGAAAATTGACGGAATTTTTTACATTGCCGTGCTCAAGGTAATCGCGCAGCTGATCGGCGGCCATGACGGCACAATTTTCCTCTGCCTCCACCGTACTGGCGCCAATGTGCGGCGTCGCAATGACGTCCGGTCTTGCGCGCAAGCGCGGATCGGGAAAATCACAGACATAGCCCGCTAAATACTTTTCGTCGAGGCCGCGCACAATCGCGTCGGGGTCGACGATGGCTTCGCGCGCAAAATTAAGCAGTACCGCACCCGGTTTAAAGGCGGTAACGGTATCTTGGTTAATTAGCCCGCGCGTTTGCTCAATGGCCGGCACGTGCAGTGTCACATAGTCCGACTGTCCCAGGAGTGCGTTTAGGCTTTCCATACGCTGTACCTGATTGGGCAAGCGCCAGGCCGCATCGACGGACAGGGCCGGGTCGTATCCAAGCACATCCATACCTAGCGACAGCGCCACCTCTGCCACCATTGACCCAATGGCACCCAGCCCTACAATTCCCAGCGCCTTCCCGTAGAGCTCGCGCCCGGCAAAGCGTTTTTTCTCTTTTTCCAATAGCGTCGACAGCGCCTCTGGGTCGTCCAGCGTTAGGCTATTGGCATACTCGGCACCGGCAATGATGCCCCGCGATGCCAACAGCAAGCCACACAACACCAATTCTTTAACGGCGTTAGCGTTGGCGCCGGGCGTATTAAATACCGCAATGCCACGTGCGCTGCAGGCATCTACAGGGACGTTGTTGACGCCCGCGCCAGCGCGAGCAATAGCCTTAAGGCCATCAGGCAGCGCCATATCGTGTAGCGATTGACTGCGCAGCAATAACGCATCGGGTGCGCTCACATCGGGCCCCACCTGATAGGCCGTGCCAAAACGCGCCAATCCTCGAGGGGCTATGTTGTTGTAGGTTTTAACGCGAAAAGACATCTGTGACTCCTAATTTTTTGTTTTTTATAACAACACTTATTTATATACCGGGATCAGGTCTCCGCTGTAGAAGCGGGTGCGGCTATCACCGGCAACACCCAATCACCGGGCAAAAAAAAGCTTGCCGTAGCAAGCCTTTTTAAACTTAGATCACCACTTGCTCGTAGGCCCATGTGAGCCACGGCATTAACGCGCGGACATCGGCAGTTTCGACAGTGGCCCCACACCAGATCCGCAAGCCAGCGGGCGCATCGCGGTACGCCCCGATATCAAAAGCAACCGACTCTTTTTCCAGTAGCTTGACTATCGCTTTAACTTGATCGGGCGTTGCATCCAGTGTCAAACAGACGCTGGTGTTGGACCGCAAATTGGCATCCTGCGCGAGAAAATGTATCCAGGGAGTTTGCGCGACAAAGTTTTCAATAACGTCTAGGTTGGCTTGCGAGCGGGCAATGCCACCTTCCAGCCCGCCTACCGAGACCAACCAATCCAGCGCGTCCAGATAATCAGCAACGCAGAGCATTGAAGGCGTATTAATTGTTTCTCCACGGAAAATTCCTTCAATCAGCTTGCCGCCTTTGGTCATGCGAAAGATTTTTGGCAACGGCCAGGTCGGCGTATAGCTTTCCAGCCGCTCAACGGCTCGCGGACTTAGTACCAGCATGCCGTGGGCCCCCTCACCGCCCAACACCTTTTGCCAACTGAAAGTGACAACATCGAGCTTTTCCCAGGGCATCGCCATGGCGAATACGGCCGAGGTGGCATCGCAAATGGTCAAGCCCGCGCGATCGTCTGCAATCCAGTCGCCATCGGGCACGCGCACGCCGGATGTCGTTCCGTTCCAGGTAAACACCACGTCGCTGTTAAAGTTCACTTGGCTGAGATCCGGTAACTGGCCGTAGTCTGCAGAGTGACTCACCACATCAGTCAATTTGAGCTGTTTGGCGATATCGGTTAGCCAACCCTGACCAAAGGATTCCCAATAGAGCACCTCAACGGGCCGCGCCCCCAGGAGCGACCACAGTGCCATCTCAACAGCACCCGTGTCGGAGGCTGGCACTATGCCCACTCGGTACCCTTCGGGCAGCCCCAGCAACTCGGCTGTTTGCTCACAGGCCCGGGCCAGCACGGCCTTTCCTAAGGACGAGCGGTGTGAACGCCCCAGGGTGGCAATATCCAGATTATCGAGCGCATAGCCCGGGCGTTTACTGCAGGGGCCAGAGGAGAAATTGGGGTTACTGGGTTTGATTTCAGGACGCATGCTTGCACTCAATATGACTAAATAACAGACTTTTATTGCGCACCTATCGTACGCGGACGTGAATTATGCCAGCTGGCTCAGCTTTTACCAGTGGCTTGGGGCAGATATGTCACGGCGAGGGTATGGCTAGCGCCCGGCACCAAAGTGCGGCTGTCGCGCCCGCAATTGGCCGCCTCAATACAAACGGTGCGCAGGTAATCCTCTGGCTGAAAATGGCTCAGGCGTTGGGCCTTGGCAATCCACGGGTTCCAGACCACAGCGCTACCACTACCCTCTGTGGAAATATCCACAGTTTGCACGGGCGTCACTAATTGCAGCGGTGACTTGGGGTAGTAAATACGGTCGACCTCAGCATCAAAAGTCAATGCATCGTGTAGCGCGAGCTGAGCGCGCTCACCCTCGGACAATAAGCTGTCATCGTATTGGGCGCCGGCCAAGCCATTAATACGCACCTGGTGAATATCTCCGACATTGAAGTAGGTATGCAGCGCTTGAGAAAATTGAAAATCCTGCCCGCTGTCATTGACCGTTGTAAGCCGCAGGCGCAACAGTTCACCTAGCTCAACCTGCAAGCTTAAAGCGATGCCATTAGGCAGGTACTCGGAGGTCATTTCCGGCAATTGTAGGGTCAAAGCCACACTCTCCACTCGCCGACTAACCGCCACCAACTCCCAGGGTACCGTTCTGGCTACACCGTGCGCGGGCGCCCTGGCATCAGAGCCAGGATGCGCGCCAAACCAAGGCCAACAAATGGGAATGCCGCCGCGCAACGCCTTGCCAGGCTCATAGGGCTCTGCTTCGCTAACCCACAATAGCTCCGGGCCGCCTGCAGGACAGTAACGCGTGAGATGAGCACCCTGCAGACACACACTGGCCTGTACCACAGGGTGATCAATATCGATAAACCGCAATCCCGCTGGATGATCGCGATAGCTAAGCCCCTCCGGCAACTGTACTTCCATTTAAGCCTCTACAGACAGTTGTTTTAGTAAAGCAGCGTATACAGCTGGCGCTGGTAGCGCACCGCTATTGGATCGCCTTTACCCAGCGCCGCCAGAATATCCTGAAAGGTCTTTTTAATGGCGCCATCCTGCGCATTTAAATCTGTGCGCAATAGCCCCATGAGTAAAGCGAGCGCCTCTTCGTGATGCTGATGCTCTGAAAGCGCCACGGCTAATTGCTGGGCCAACGCTAAGTCTTCCGGCGCTTTGGCATAGGCCTCTTCCAGCGCCACCACCTCGGGCGCCCTGCCCGCTTCGCGCTTTAAGGTAAGCTTGGCGCTTACCTGTTGCCAGGCAGACTGGCGATCCTGAAGCGCCACATTATTTAGCGCCTGCTCAGCTTCATCTAATCGCCCCAATTCGATTAACGTATCAGCCAGCAGTGTCCGCACTGCGTGATCCCCCCCCTGCTCAACCGCCGAACGCAGCAGAGCCAGTGCCTGCGTTCTGGATTCCACGTCGCCGGCCTCCAACAGCACCTGCGCCTGCTGAACGTCTTCTTGCCACTGAGGAGGCAAATATTTTTCCAACATTTCGCGCACGGCTTGCTCGCCTTGAGCCCCCACCAACCCGTCCACAGGCTGGCCGTTATGCATCAAAATAAGCGTGGGTAAACTTCTAACGCCCAACTGGCCCGCAATGGGGCCCAGTTCGTCAGCATTGGCTTTTGCCAATAAAAATTTGCCCTGGAATTCGTTGGCAAGCTTTTCTAATACGGGCATCAGTACCTTACAGGGTTCACACCAATCAGCCCAAAAATCGATGAGCACCGGTCGACTCATAGATGCATCGATCAGCACTTGTTGCGCATTCTGCATCGTCACATCGACGATGACAGATTCATTTATTGACTCATTCACTACCTATTCTCACTTTTCCTTATCAGCAGACATTAAGGTTGACGGTAGAGCGCCAACTTTACCTGCGTTAAATACGTTTTAATATCGGACTGGTTTTGAGGGCCCAGACGCCACATCCACTTATGCAGCGCAGGCGCTTTTTCAAGTTTTGGATCAATATATTTGTACATTACCGGCCTGGCTTGAATATCGCCCTGTGCAGGCATGGGCGGCACGGATTGTAGCTGCCGAATGGCCTGCAGTACCCGATCGTCAAAGGTGCCATTTTTACCCAACTCGGCATATGCTTCCTCCAGCAGTGGCTGCCACAATCGATAGTAAGCCACCAGGGTTTCGGGCTTAATTTGCGTCACCGCCTTTATCAATGGTTTAGCACGAGCATAATTCGCTGGCGCCATGCGCGCCAAATCTTTATTGCCCTCCACTGCAAAGGGCGCCATCTCGTACGACAGCGGCAAATGTTTCGTTGTCAGACTGCCATCGGCAATCTGATCAATAAGAATTACCCACTTGCGCAATAGCTCCTCGCTAACCATCCACTGGACCAGTTCGGGCGAAAGACTGTTTAAAATATCGATTAACAAGGGCTGACTCAGCGCTATGCTCGCGGCCGGTCCAATCAACGCAGGTTTTTTCTCAACGGGCGTCGCTGGCTCGGGCTCTGGCGCCTCAGGCGCCGGGGCCTCGCGATTAATGGGAGCGGGCTGCTCAGGCACCACTGCTGTATTGGGCGCGGGCGCCGGCTGCGGAGCCTCTCGCAACAAAAAATAACCAATAACGGCAAGCAAAACGACACCGATCACTAACAAAATACTTTGACGACCACTCATATTAGATGCCTTCAAACACCAAAAAGGGATACTTAAACTACCACAGAAAAGCCGACGAAAACTAACGCAGCCAGCTTGCTACGCTAAAAAAAATAACAAAAAAAGGGGGCTTAGCCCCCTTTGTTATCCGGTAAACACGCGCGCGTTGCGGAACATGCGCATCCAAGGCGAGTCCTCACCCCACTCGGCAGGGTGCCAGGAGTTGGTGACCGTTCGGAACACCCGCTCGGGATGCGGCATCATAATTGTCGCACGGCCATCACGGCTCGTAACGGCGGTGATTCCCAGGGGCGAGCCATTGGGATTCGCTGGATAGGCCTCGGTGGGCACTATGTGATTATCCACATAGCGCACGGATACCAATCCATCGTCCAACAACTGCTGGGCGCGATCGGGTTGCCCAAACTCCGCCAGACCTTCGCCATGGGCGACTGCGACAGGCATGTGCGAGCCCTCCATCCCCGCCAGCAAGACCGACGGACTGCTTTGAATCTGTACGAGACTAAACCGCGCTTCAAACTGTTCAGATTGATTGCGCACAAATCGCGGCCAGGCATCGGCACCCGGAATCAATGACTTCAGGTTAGACATCATCTGACAGCCGTTGCACACGCCAAGTGAAAAGGTGTCGGCGCGATGAAAAAATTGCTCAAACATATCCCGTGCACGGGGATTAAACAGCACCGATTTGGCCCAGCCCTCGCCCGCCCCCAGGACATCGCCGTAGGAAAAACCACCGCAGGCCGCCAAACCCTGCATGTCGGCCAAATTTATGCGACCGGCCAGTATATCGCTCATGTGCACATCAACGGCGGCAAATCCGGCTCGATCAAAGGCCGCCGCCATTTCTACATGACCGTTTACACCCTGCTCGCGCAGCACCGCCACTTTGGGGCGAACACCCTTGGCAATATAGGGCGCCGCTACATCTTGTACAGGGTCAAAACTCAAGGCAGCCGACAGTCCCGGATCTGGCATTAACAACTGCTGAAATTCCTGCTCGGCGCAGGCGGGATTGTCGCGCAGGGCTTGCATGCGATAGCTCGTTTCACTCCAGAGACTGTGCAGGTAAGCGCGCGACTGCTCAAACACCCAAGGGCCCTTGCCAACGCGCAGTCGCACTTGGTCTTCGTCGTTTGGACGCCCGATAAAATGCACCGCATCAGTTAAGCCGGCCGCCTCAAACTGAGCAATCACCGACGCCGAGTCTGCGGCGCGCACTTGCAGAACAGCACCCAACTCTTCGCTGAATAATGCGGCAATCAAATCGTCGCCCAGACCGTCAAGCTGTATATCCATGCCCAGGTTACCGGCAAACGCCATCTCGACCAGGGTCGCAAACAAGCCACCATCACTGCGGTCGTGGTAAGCCAACACTGCGCCTTCAGCCAGGAGTGCCTGCATTACATCGAAAAATGCTTTGAGCTGAGCGGGCTGATCCAAATCTGCTGGTTGCTCACCCAACTGATTAAATACCAGCGCCGCAATTGATCCGCCCAGGCGATTTTTACCCGCGCCCAAATCCACAAGCAGCAAGTCTGACTCCAATCCACTCTGGAGCTGAGGCGTTACCGTGCGACGTACATCTACAACTGGCGCAAAAGCTGTCACAACCAACGACAGAGGCGCAGTCACCGCCTTATCTTCCTCACCTGCGCGCCAAGCGGTGCGCATCGACATCGAATCTTTGCCAACCGGAATCGTGATTCCCAGCGCCGGGCACAACGCCATTCCCACAGCCTCTACCGTGCGATACAGCTTTTCGTCTTCGCCGCGATGACCCGCCGCACACATCCAATTAGCCGACAAGTTGATGTCCGACAAAGCACTAATGTGCGTGGCGGCGATATTGGTAATCGCTTCGCCGACAGCCATGCGACCAGAGGCCGGACCATCTAGAAGTGCAATTGGAGTGCGTTCCCCCATACTCATGGCTTCGCCAGCATAGGTGTCATAACTGCTGGTGGTTACCGCGCAATCGGCCACCGGTACCTGCCAGGGGCCCACCAACTGATCGCGCACTACCGTGCCGGTTACACTGCGATCGCCAATGGTGATCAAAAACTTTTTACTGGCCACAGCCGGGTGCTTTAGCACGCGCTCTGCCACCTCGTTTATATCCAAGTCCGCCGTTTCAAAGGCCTTGGTTATCGGCGCGTGCGACAGCGCCTCGCGGTGCATTTTCGGCGGTTTACCAAACAATACACTCATGGGCAAATCGACGGGGTTAGCGTCAAACACAGTGTCATTTACGCGCAAGTGTTGCTCGCTGGTGGCCTCGCCCACCACCGCGTAAGGCGCCCGCTCGCGCGCACAAATTGCTTCAAAGCGCGGCAAGTCGCCTTCTGTTATTGCCAGCACGTAGCGCTCTTGCGATTCGTTGCACCAAATCTCCAAGGGGCTCATACCCGGCTCATCGTTGGGAACCTTGCGCAAATCAAACACACCGCCGCAACCGCCGTCTTTTACCAATTCAGGAAAGGCATTAGATAAGCCACCTGCACCTACGTCGTGAATAAACGCAATGGGATTGTCGGCCCCCAATTGCCAACAGCGATCGATGACCTCTTGGCAGCGCCGCTCAATTTCGGGGTTCTGCCGCTGCACGGACGCAAAATCCAAATCCTCCGTAGAACTACCAGAGGTAACAGACGATGCCGCGCCGCCGCCCAAGCCAATGAGCATAGCCGGACCACCCAATACCACCAATCGTGTGCCGGGCTTAAATGGTGGCTTGTCCACATGCTCGCCGCGGATGTTACCGTAACCGCCAGCGAGCATGATGGGCTTGTGATACCCACGCCGCTCGCCGTCAAAATTTTCTTCAAAGGTGCGAAAATAGCCGCAAATATTTGGGCGACCAAACTCATTATTAAAAGCCGCGCCGCCAATTGGCCCTTCCAACATAATATCTAAGGCCGAAACGATTCGGTCAGGCTTGCCGTAATTCTGCTCCCAAGGCTGTACAAAATCCGGAATTTGTAGGTTAGAAACGGTGAATCCTGTGAGCCCTACTTTGGGTTTAGAACCCCGACCAGTTGCTCCCTCGTCGCGAATTTCGCCGCCGGCACCTGTACCCGCACCCGGATAGGGCGCAATAGCCGTTGGGTGGTTGTGGGTTTCCACCTTCATTAATATGTGGATGTCTTCCTGTGAAAAGCCATACACCTGACTGACTGGGTCTGGATAAAAGCGCCCGGCTTTGTGCCCTTTCATCACGGCGGCATTGTCCGCATAGGCACTCAGTACGTTTTTGCCGCCCACCTCATAGGTGTTTTTGATCATTTTAAAGAGCGAACGCTCTTGTAAAACACCGTCCAAGGTCCAGCTGGCATTAAAAATTTTGTGGCGACAATGTTCGGAATTAGCCTGCGCAAACATCATCAATTCCACATCCACCGGATTGCGCCCTAATGCGGAAAAACTCTCGACCAGGTAATCGATTTCATCCTCGGCCAACGCCAGGCCTAACGATGAATTTGCCGCCGCCAACGCTGCCCGGCCACCCGTTAAAATATCCACCCGGCTTTCCGGCCTTGGTGTGTGATGCGTAAATAAGCTGGCGGCTTCATCCAAGTTGGAAAATAGCTGCTCGACCATCCGATCGTACAATAGGGCATCAACGGCAGCTTGCTCGTCGGCTGCCAACGCCCCCTGAAGGTAATAGGCAACACCGCGCTCTATGCGTACCACCGCTTCTAATCCCGCATTGTGGGCAATATCCGTTGCCTTTGAAGACCAGGGTGAAATGGTGCCCGCACGGGGAACGGCCAACCGCAACACCCCTTCGCTGGAACCGCTACTGGCCGAGGGGCCGTAGGTCAGGAGTTGCGCTAACACCTGTTGCGCCCGCTCACTCAACTCTGCTTGGGTTTCAACAAAGTGAATGTAATCGGCCTGTACGCCGGTTATACCTGGTGCAACCGCCTGGAGGTTAGCCAGCAGGCGTTGGGTACGAAATAGAGAAAGGGCCGGAGCACCGCGAAGGGTCAGCATAGGAGTCAGGTACCTTGAAATAGTGCGGCGGAAAAGGACGGACACCCGCCTGGGCGACGGAGAAGCCCGGGTGTCGAGTGGTTATCCGGCTGCTTGGCCGTCAACATACCCTAAAATCCACCTGTTTCGGAAAGGCGGCAATTGTACTCGATATTAGCCCCCTGAACAGCCCAATTACACAGACAGCAGGCCCGGCAGGCCCGCCCGAACAAAACGTACTGATGTACCACTTAAATAGTCACCTACTCCCCCCTCTAGATCGCAGATCGCGGAAAACTGACCCGATAAACACCGATGGTCACAAATAATTTTCCACCTCTATATAAGCCGAAATGTGCATATAACCGTACAACATGTTGATTTATACGCCAAAGAACTCAAGCTCTACTACACTTAACTCACCTAAACAAGCTATCGGTTAGCAAATTCGACCGTTAAAATCGCGCACAATTTGATCAGGGGTTCAAATACCCTAGGAGAACGCATGCGATCGACCCTTACATACCTTGCCCAACATTTGCTTAAAGCCCTGAGCTTTGTGGCACTTGTGGCGAGCTGTATGCTCTTGGTCGAAAGCCGTCCGCTCACTCAGCTAGAGCTGATTCAGGCGAATGGCGTGCTGCGCGTTACGTCTATTAACGGCCCCGAGACCTACTACGAGGACCCAGACGGCAACCTCACTGGATTTGAGTACAGTTTGGCAGCCGCCTTCGCTGAGCACCTAGGCGTCGATCTGGAAATTGTCCCCGCTAATAACTTTGGCGAAACCCTTCAACGCGTTCAATTGGGCAAGGAAGCTGACATGGCCGCTGCTGGCATGATCGTGACCGAAAGCCGTAAGCGCCTTGTGAACTTTTCAGACCCCTACCTGGAGATCAGTCAGCTGCTGATCTATCGCAACGGCACCGGTAAACCCACAGAGCTGGACGCGCTGTTCGGCCGTAAAATCATGGTCATGGAAGATTCCAGCGAGGCAGAGCGACTCGCTCAGATCAGCACCCAGTATCCGCAGTTGGAGTGGTCGGCCTCCGCCGACTATAACAGCATGGATCTTATTGAACAGGTGCACGAAGGCGAGATCGACTTCGCCCTGGTCAAATCCACGGCCTACGCCATCAGCCAAACCGTCTATCCCAGGGCGCGCATCGCCTACACCTTCCCCGAAAAGCAACCGTTGGCCTGGGCCTTTCAAAAATCCAATGACACTAGTCTACGGGATGCGGCCAACCGTTTTATCAATCAAGCCAAAGCCAACAACCAGTTGGCCAGTCTTGAAACCCTGTTTTTTAACCAGGAACCGGCTTTTAATACCGGCGGTGCACTGGCCTTCGCCAACCGGGTAAAAACCCGCCTGCCCAAGTGGGAAGCGCTGCTAAAGGCCACCGCAGATACCTACGGGTTTGATTGGATGATGCTGGCAGCGATCAGTTACCAGGAATCGCACTGGAACCCGCGCGCCAGATCCTACACGGGTGTCCGCGGTTTAATGATGCTAACGCGCACCACTGCAAAAGAGCTGGGGATTGAAGATCGCCTGGACCCAGCGCAGAGTGTGGAGGGTGGCACCCGCTATCTCGCCAATATCATGAACCGTTTGCCTAAGGGTATCGAAGGTCAGGACCGACTCTGGATGACCCTGGCGGCATATAACGTGGGCTACGGGCACCTGATGGACGCTCGCCGCCTCGCGCGCAAGCAAGGTAAAAACCCCAACCTTTGGGATGACGTTGCCGAGGTACTGCCACTGCTGGCACAGCGCAAATACTACAAAGAAACCCGTCACGGCTATGCCCGCGGCTGGGAACCCGTCGACTACGTGAACAATATTCGTCAGTTTCACACTATCCTGGCCTGGCACAAGCAAGTTGAACAGCGGCGTCTAGCCATGGCCGACGGTACGATCCTGTCTATCAATTCGGCAGTACCCAGTGCCGATCTGCGCTCCAGTCTTTAAACGTCTAAAAATACCAACCTGCATTTTGATAGATGCTAATTTATTGAACTGAGCTACCTTTGCTATAAAGCGATTATCACACTCACTTGTTAGCAAAGGATCGAACATGACCCAGATGCCAAACGCCGAACAAATGGCAGCCTGGTGGATGCCCTTCACCGCCAACCGCGCTTTTAAAGCCAACCCACGTTTTTATACCGCCGCCGACGGCATGTACATGACCATGGGTGACGGCCGCAAAGTACTGGATACCAATGCTGGCCTCTGGTGCTGTAATGCCGGCCATGGTCGCAAGGAAATTGCCGACGCAGTACACGCGCAACTGCTGGAAATGGATTACGGCAATCCCTTTAGCTACGGCCACCCCTTGGGCTTTGAACTGGCAAATCGTTTGGTTGAAGATATCGCCCCCAAGGGACTAAACCGAATTTTCTTCACCAATTCGGGCTCAGAGTCGGTGGATACCGCGCTTAAAATTGCGCGCCAGTACTGGCGCCTGAAGGGCCAAGGCACTAAAACTGCCTTTGTTGCGCGCGTTAAAGCCTACCATGGGGTTAACTGGGGCGGCGTTTCACTGGCAGGCCTTACCGGCAACCGCAAAAGTTTTGGTCAGGGGCTCGAAGCAGACTTTCTTCGCCATACACTGTTGCCGGAAAACGCCTTTAGTCGAGGTCTGCCCACCCAGGGCGCCGAGATTGCCGACGAATTGAGCGACATCATTGCCATGCGCGACGCCAGCAACATTGCAGCTGTCATTGTCGAGCCGGTCGCCGGTGCCGGCGGCGTCATAGTGCCGCCACAGGGCTATTTGGAAAAGCTGCGCGCCATTTGCGATCAGCACAATATTTTATTGATTTTTGATGAAGTTATTGCCGCCTATGGTCGCACCGGTGCAGCCACCATGGCCGACAAGGTCGGCGTTACTCCAGACATGATTACCACCGCCAAGGGCCTCACCAATGGCGCTGTACCCATGGGTGCGGTGTTTTGTAAACAAGAAATTTACGACACCTTTGTCAACACCGGAGAAATGTCAGCCGCACCTGAATTTCTTCACGGTTACACCTACTCTGCCCACCCTATTGCCTGTGCAGCTGCGCTGGCCACCTTGGACATCTACAAAAAAGAGCAGTTATTCAAGCGCTGTGACGAGATCGCGCCCTACTGGGAGGCTGGCCTACATTCATTGAAAGGCACCAAAGGAATTAAAGATATCCGTAACTTTGGATTGTTAGCCGGTATCGACCTGCCGCCGGGTGTCGCCGCGAAGGTTGCCGCAAAAACCCTGGATAAAGGCGTCACAGTGAGACCTGCAGGCGATACCATTGTAATGTCACCGCCACTAATTATTGAGAAAAATCACATAGACACTATTGTGAATGTCTTGCAGGAAACCATTGGCAGCGTCGACTGAACCGAAATCGATTCATCAATCAAACAAAAAATGGCAGCCTTAGCTGCCATTTTTTTATTCGACGCTACCAGCTAATTATTTGCAGGGTCTTTGAAATAATCTTTTGCCAGTTTTATAACCACACCCGACAGCGCCAGGACAGCAATCAAATTAGGAATGGCCATCATACCGTTCAACGTATCGGCCAAAAGCCATACAAAATCGAGCTTCATTACCGCCCCGATAGGCACAGCTGCAATGAACAACACCCGATAAGGCCACACAAAACGATCGCCCAATAAGAATTGCGCACATCGCTCACCGTAGTAACTCCAACCCAGAACCGTTGTAAAAGCGAACAACACCAGTCCCAAGGTAATCACCCACTGCCCGCCAGGAATAGCGGAATTAAAGGCGGCAATAGACATAGCCGCACCTTCGGCATCGCCCTGCCAAACGCCTGAAGCAACAATCGCCAAGCCAGTGATAGAACACACCACAATGGTATCGATAAAGGTGCCCAGCATTGCTATCACCCCTTGCCGAACGGGACTGTCGGTTTGCGCCGCCGCATGGGCGATGGGCGCGCTACCCAGGCCGGCCTCGTTCGAAAACACGCCCCGTGCAACGCCGTATTGGATCGTCATTAACAACGTCACGCCCGCAGCGCCTCCCATGGCAGCCTCGGGATTAAACGCACTTTCGACAACAAGCATGAAGGCCGCAGGAATTTGATCGACGTGATATATCAAAACGAAGATACCCGCCAAAATGTAAGTCACAGCCATAAAGGGCACAAGCTTCCCGGCCACATCGCCAATACGTTTAATGCCGCCCGCCAATACCGCAGCCACCAGCACAAAAAGAATGCCGCCGGTTATCATCGGGTCGAGGCCGGTTGACTCCTCAACGGCCGAGGCAATGGAGTTTACCTGGACGGTATTGCCGATCCCAAAAGCCGCTAGCGCGCCAAAGAAGGCAAACATTACACCCAGCCATGCCCAGCGCTTACCCAAACCATTTTTAATGTAGTACATGGGGCCGCCAACGCGTTTACCCTGCGCGTCAACTTCGCGGTAATGCACGGCCAGGGTCGCCTCAGAAAATTTTGTGGCCATGCCAAGTAGCGCGCTGCACCACATCCAAAACAAGGCGCCGGGACCGCCGATACCAATGGCAGTGGCTACGCCCACAATATTGCCGGTACCGATGGTAGCTGCCAGAGCCGTCATCAATGCATTAAAGGGTGTGATGTCCCCTTCTTTACTGCTAGCACGCGGCTTAAATAGCTGTGAAAAGCCATAGCCAACTTTACGCAAGGGCAACACTTTTAGGCGCGTCATCATGTACAGGCCCGTGCCCAGCAATAATGCCAACATGACCTTGCCCCACACAAAGCCGTTAATCAGGGTAACCATTTCTTGATACACAGAATTCTCGCTCAGTTGTTATTGTGTGTAAGAGACGTAGAAAAACGCTTTCTACTCAAAATGAAACTGCGCCCTCTGAGGGAAGACGCCGAATACGCCCCCCGTATGCAAAAAGACCACGTCGCGGGCGCCCTGCCAGGCGCCCCGCCGTAACTCTTGTAGCAAACCGTGAAAAGCCTTGCCCGTGTAGACCGGGTCGAGCACAAAACCCTCTGTGCGCGCGGCCAATTGAATAGTGTCAAACACTTCCTGGCCCGCTCTGGCGTACCCTGGCCCTACGTATTGATCGAGTGTTTGCACCGCAAGTTGCGCCACAGTCAAACCTGCGACTGCACAATTTTGCGCCGCTAGGTCCGCGTACTCTTGCCCCCAGCTCCGCCAATCGTCGCGTACCTTGCGATCAAACCAGGCCGCATTGTCGCACACTGCCACGCCGGTGACTGTCGACTCCAGCCCCACCAGCGCCGCGCCCAAGGTCAATCCCGCTTGCGTGCCACCCGATCCGGTCGCGCACACGATATGCTCGGGCGCCACCCCTTGGGCGGCCAGCTGAAGGCTGAGCTCTTCGGCACAGGCAATGTAGCCCCAAAGCCCGGTGCCATTGCTACCTCCCACGGGAATACAGTAGGCGCTATCCCCCTGGGAGCGGTAATGGTCCACCCAATGCTCGAAATAATCCGTAAGGTTCGCCTCAAAGCTACTACTGGGGTAGTAGCTCACCGCGGCACCAGCGATATAATCCAACAACAAGTTACCGTCCAGCTGCTGGGGCTTTTCTCCACGCAATAGCAAATGGCATTTCATCCCCGCTTGAGCCGCCAAGAGCGCGGTGGCACGCGCATGGTTGGATTGCACACCGCCGCAGGTAATCAAGGTATTGGCGCCGCGCCGTTTTGCCTCGGCCACCAAAAATTCAAGCTTGCGAATTTTATTACCCGACAAGTGCGAGCCGGTTAAATCGTCGCGCTTAATCCAGATACGCGTGTTCAGCCCTAGCGCTTCTGGCAAGCGTATCAAAGGCTGCAATGGGGTGGGTGTTTGAGCAAAGTCATATTTTTGTGGGTAGGCAATGCGGGGGGGAGTGTTCGGCATTGTTAGGCTACCTGAGAACGACAGGCCGCACGAGCGCGGCCTGAATGTATGTAGAATTTCAGCGCGTCAAATGGACTTGATCGTCCCCTTTGGCAACACCGCGTGTACGGCAACTTTTTGAAATTTCAGCTCGATATTGTTACCGGTTTCCAGCACGATGTAGTTTTCATCGACTTTGGTGATTTTGCCCAGCATACCGCTGCTCAACACCACTTCATCGCCCTTACTCAGTGCACTCACCAATTCTGTGTGCTCTTTTTGACGCTTGCGCTGCGGGCGAATAATAAACAAATACATAAACAGAAAAAGGCCACCAAACATCAACAAGGTGATCATTGGATTGGCTTCTGGTTGTGCGCTTTGCGCCTGGGCCATCGCCTCAGGGATGAAAAATGACATGTAAGACCTCAGAAAAGAATAATTCCAAGGCGGCAACTCTACAGGGTTTACCCAGGTGTGGCAATCTGACGAAAGACGCCGGATTGCCTAGGTGTAATCGCGAAATAACTTCCGGAATGTCGAAGGTGAAAGCCCCGTCCAGCGCTTAAAGGCATTGGTAAAACTGGTGCGATCAGAAAAATCCAACGCGGTTGAAATTTGATCAATACTGAGGTTTTGATCCACTAGAAAGCCAATAGCATAATGAAAGCGCACTTGGTCGCGCATCATGGCAAAATTGATATCGGCTTGCTGAAGGCGGCGCTGCAGCGTCCGCTTTGAAATACTGAGCTCGCTCGCCACATCGTCAATGGCCAGAGACCCCTGGCCTACGCGCCGCTGTAACACATCCATCACGCGGCCGGGTATGCCAAACACTGCCGGCAGTTTGGCAATTTCAACGTACTCAGCCAGCGAGCGAATGCCACTGACGGCAAAGCCTTCCTGCGAGCGCAGGATTTTTTCAGGTGATGCGTGTAGATGAACCATGCGGGCGACTCCTTCTGCCAACAATGCCAATGTTTCCCTATCTTCATCGGCTAACTGGTTCTGCCCACTGTCCAAGGGGCGATTAATCACAAACACCAGAGCCGCTGACGCATTTTGCAGGGGCGCAAATAAATAGCGTCCCGGGCCTGCGTGATTATACGCCAGGGCCAGCGGCTTGTCGCAGTTTTCGCCGACAATGTCAAGAAATTGCGGCTCTTTCAGGCACATCAGTGCCTGCTGCTCGGGACCAAAGGCTTCCTCCTCCACCGCCAATGCCTCGGGCGTCATACCAATGTCGTAGCGATAACGCACACATCGGCCTAAAGCGCGATGGTAAAAAAACGCCGAATCTGCCTGCAGCATGGCGCTGCCCGAAGCCAAATAGGACCAAAGTTGGGACTGAAAACCGCCCACGGGCGATGTGAGCAAACGCAGCAGCACGCGCATGCGGCCCGTTAAGGTCGACAAATTCTGATCCGTCCATATTGCGGCCGAGGCCTGACCAATAGAAACGGTGGAAGCGGTGGTTGAGATGGTGCGACCCCCCAAAAGAAATCTAGAAAACAAGCGGGGTATAAATACCCTCTATTGAAGCCGTCTAACTTATTTCTTATAGCTATTTACTGCCAGAACCGCTGGCGCCACCCTGTGGCCTTAGGCGACAAAAATTGCATTTATCGAGCCCTAGGACTTATTTCTCATCACAGCAGTAGTGATTTACTTACTATAAGATACAGTTATAAGAATCGCCAGTCATCTCTTTTGGGGCGCCAGGATTACTGTCGAAGCAAATCCAGTATGACTTCGTGGTGATCTTTGGTTTTGAACTTGTCCACTATGTGACTTAGCCGGCCCTGCTCATCCACGATAAAACTGGTGCGCACTATCCCCATAAACTCACGACCCATAAACTTTTTCAGATCCCATACCCCATACTTCTCGGCCACGGCGTGGTCTTCATCTGATAGTAGGTCAAAATTCAGATCGTGCTTATCGATAAAACGCTGCAATTTGGCTTCTGGGTCTGGGCTTATGCCCAGCACCACCGTGTTGAGCTTTTTTAGCTCAGCCTGAACGTCGCGCAGTGCGCAGGCTTGAGTCGTACATCCTGGTGTCAGTGCCTTGGGGTAAAAATAGATCACCACGCGCTGCCCGCGCAGCGCTTTAAGTGAAACTTTTTCGCCCCGCTGGTTGGTAAGGGTAAAGGCCGGGGCAAGGTTGCCAATTTTAGGGTGTGCCATAACAACTCCAGTGAGAATAATTGTGATCCAAATTTCAGGCGAAAAAAAAGCGCGGTATGACCGCGCTTTCCGACTGTCTGATCGCTAGGCGGGCAGCAGTGATTTTACTGCATCGCGCTCTTCTTGCAGCTCTTTTTCTGTGGCGGTCATTTTGCCGCGAGAAAAGTCGTTGATCTCCAAGCCTTGAACGATTTCCCAGTCGCCCCCCTTACACACACAAGGGAATGAGTAAATCAAACCCTTTTCAATGCCGTAAGAACCGTCGCTGTACACTCCCATACTCACCCAATCGCCTTCGGGTGTACCCAGCGCCCAGTCGCGCATATGGAAAATGGCCGCATTGGCTGCCGAGGCCGCCGAAGAGGCACCGCGCGCTTTGATAATGGCCGCGCCACGCTGCTGTACCACGGGAATGAAGTCGCTCTCGTACCAGGCCTGATCAACCAGATTCATGGCTGGGGTGCCGTCTACCAGGGTCTGGTGAATATCGGGGTACTGAGTAGAAGAGTGGTTGCCCCAAATCAACATTTTCTTCACATCGTTGATGGATTTACCGGTTTTCTGGGCCAGCTGCGTTTGTGCACGGTTGTGGTCCAGGCGCGTCATTGCGGTGAACTGACGCGGATTGATAGCTGGAGCATTGCGCTGAGCAATCAGGGCGTTGGTATTGGCGGGGTTGCCAACCACCAATACTTTAATATCGCGAGACGCGTGATCGTTGATAGCCCTGCCTTGTACGGAGAAAATGGCAGCATTGGCTTCCAACAGATCCTTGCGCTCCATGCCTGGGCCACGCGGACGAGCACCAACCAGCAGTGCGTAGTCGGCATCTTTAAAGGCTACGTTGGCATCATCAGTGCAAACCATACCGGCCAACAACGGGAAGGCACAGTCATCCAGCTCCATGGCAACGCCCTTCAGCGCTTCCAGTGCGGGGGTGATTTCCAGCATTTGCAGAATAACGGGTTGGTCTTTGCCCAACATTTCACCCGCAGCAATGCGGAACAACAGGGAATAGCTGATTTGGCCGGCAGCGCCGGTAACGGTGACACGAACGGGTGTTTTCACAATATTTCTCCGTAACTGAGTTAGCCTAGTAAGCGGCGGCCATTATAGGGACTTGAGCAAAAAATTCACCTGATCCCCACCAATAACCGGTATTTCTCGCAATGATAGCCTACATTGACGCCATGTATATCAAGCTTTAGCGTAGCGGCTGGCCAAAGCCTGGTAGAGCGCTTCGGCAAAGTCTGGGGCGCTGTGATCCAAGCTTGCCACCGCCTCTACCAAATGCTCGTTGTCCTCTCTGCCAGCCCAAACCTTTTGATAGCTACCTTCTTTGTAGCCGTGATCCTGGCGGAAAAAATTCAGGACATTCTTGCCCACATAACCTGTATATAAATCGTCAAAATCCATTCCGACCGCCGCCAGAAGCCCGGCAAATTGGCGCACGGAAAAGTGTTTTTCTGTGATGATGTGACCGGCGAAGGCCTCGAGATTTTCCCGAAATGCCTCTGGCGCTAATTCGGGACCACCCAGGTGAGCTAATTCGACGCTAAGGTGTGCCAGGCGCGCATCGGGGTCGGTTAGCTCTGTAAGCACCATACTCAAGCCAAAATGCCAGATATCAATCAGCTCCAGCCGTACCTGCGCTACATCGGGCGCCTGCTTTTTCCACCACTTCCATCCGTAGTGGTCCAGTAATTCGGCGCACTCTACCCAAATGGCTCGATACCACGCGAAGTTCTGTCCGCGCCAATCGGGATGCACTTTGCTGTTCATGCTGTCTTGCAGTTCAAGCATGGTAAGTAATTGCGCTTGCATGTATCAGGCTCCTGCCACGGGCTTTGCCCGGTTAAACAAGGTAAAAAAGTTCTGGGTGGTTTGTTCGGCCAAAGCAGTAAAACTTACACCTTTTAATTCGGCCAGAAATTCGGCCACTTCGCGCACGAATTTTGGCTCGTTGGATTTGCCTCGGTAAGGCACTGGTGCCAAATAGGGCGAATCGGTTTCGACGAGCAGCCGATCCAGTGGCACAAAGCGCGCCACGTCGCGCAGCGCCTCGGCGTTTTTGAACGTCACAATGCCCGACAGGGAAATGTAATACCCCATGTCCATGGCTGCGCCCGCCATTGCCACGTCTTCTGTGAAACAATGCAGCACGCCAGCGGAGGCTTCAGAGCCGTGACTTTTAATCAGTGCCAGGGTGTCCGCTTTGGCATCGCGCGTGTGCACAACTATCGGCAGCTGCGTTTCGGCACCCACCGAGAGGTGCATGGCGAAGCTCGCCTGCTGTGCAAGCTTTTCATCCTTTGAATAGTAATAATCCAGGCCAGTTTCCCCCACCGCCACCACTTTGGGCGCTTGGGTTAAACTCAACAGCCGCTCGCGCGACATTGCGCCCTCGGCAATATCTAAGGGGTGCGTGCCGACAGAGGCAAATACCTGTGGGTAAGCTGCGGCAATGGCTAGCACTTCGTCCACGTTTTTATCAGAGATGCTGATACACAGCAGATGATCGACATCGCGCTCGCGCGCCTCGTCGATGGCAGACGACAAACTCCGGTCGCCCAATTTCAATCGATCCAGGTGGCAATGAGAGTCCACTAACATCTTACTATTACCTAAATTTGGATACTGCGCATAGGAGAAACGTCGCGCTGTAAAAAAGGCCAGCATGCTGGCCTAATTCTGAAGGGGGGATTTTACATGGTATGGGTGGGTCTGTCCGAGCCTAATGAGCCCGCCAGATAGGTTTCAATTTTAGTCACGGCCATGTTGTCCTGGTCATTGAATTGCACACCGACGCCCGACGCGCGGTTCCCTTGGGCGCCTTTGGGGGTCACCCAAACCACTTTACCCGCCACCGGAATTTTTTCTCCTTCGTCCAGCAGGCTTAACAGCATAAACACTTCGTCGCCGAGCTTGTAGGCGCGGGTTGTAGGAATAAACAGGCCGCCATTGCGCACAAACGGCATATAGCTGGCGTAAAGTACCGCCTTATCGCGAATATTAAGATTCAATATGCCATTACGGGCGCCGCCAATTGCTGCCATTGTACTGTCCTTCTCCAAATCACCTGCGATAGAGTTTGTGAGTGCAGCCCACACTCGTCGGTCATATTAGCGGCCGCTACCACCTAGACCAATACCCCAGTGTAGCCCAGTCTACAAGCTCGTTACCAGCGCCTAGGCACTGCGCATGGCGCGGCACAGCGCATGCCAGTCGAGCGCCAACTCCTCCAGCAGTAGTTGCGGATTTGGGTTCGAGCCACCTGCCAGGGCACTGCGCGCGCGCCCCACTTTCTCGTAGTAGCGGTGCAAAATTGCCACATCGCCTCGCCCTAGCAGAGATACAGCCCAGGCCAGGTCTGCTGCACCACCACTGCCCCACTGCAATTGTCTGAGCAATTGGCTTAACCACACCTGCAGCCAATTCAATAACTGCAATTGATCCTGAGCCAACCACTGGGCCGCCAGCTCCAAAGCCCCCATTTGGTCCAACGCGATTTGCTCCAAACCCTGCATCAGCCCCTGGTGTTGCTCGAGGCTATCGCCTTCCAGCAGTGCAGTGGCCGCCAGCGGCGCCCCACCGGCCAAAGCCAGTAGTGCCTCTGGCGCCATACGCGTGCCCGTCAGCGGGGCTAGCCAAGGCAGCACCTGATCCGCCGCCGGCTGCCCGAAAGTCAGTAGCCTACAGCGACTGCGTATAGTCGACAGTACGCCGCTGGCCTGGTGGCTGACTAAGATGAGATGGGAATTGCCAGCAGGCTCTTCCAGACTCTTTAATAATGCATTTGCCGCTGCGGTGGTCATGGACTCGGCGGGCGCGAGCACGACGACTTTGCGCCCCCCCTGCTGTGCAGTTTTGGCTAAAAATTCGGTCACGCGTCGCACGGCATCGATCTTGATCGCCTTGCCAGCGGCCTCTGGTTCAATTAACAGCATATCTGGATGGCTACCTGCCTTTACCAGCTGACAGGCCTTACAGCGACCACAGGCCAGCTCAGAGGCAGCCTGTGCGCACATTAATTTATGGGCCAGTAACAGTGCCAGGTGTGCCTTACCGACTCCGGCGATACCGGCTAAAAGGAGCGCGTGGGGCAGCCTGTCGGCCGCCATCGCCTCCACTAACCCGGCCCAGTGAGAGCCCTGCCAAGGATAGGGGCTCAATCCAAATTCAATTTCTGAGAGTGCCATAAACGTGCGTAATTCCTGTCTGCAGCCCACGGCTGCCCGAGGCGAGAAATTTTGTCATACTGCGCTTTTCGAGGGAGCAGTTGCCTTGCACCACACCACAGCCAATGACCACAGCATTGCATTAATCGCCGATGACCCGAAGGTCGTTTACCAAGACGAACACCTGCTCGTGCTCAGTAAACCAGCCAATATGCTCAGCGTGCCCGGCAAAGGGCCCGAAAAGCAGGATTGTGCCATCGCCCGCGCACAGCGCCAGTGGCCGGACGCCCTGTCAGTTCATCGCCTGGATTATGCCACATCGGGTCTACTGGTCGTGGCATTGGGGAAAGCGGTGCACCGCTCTCTCAGCAAATTGTTCGAACAACGCCAGGTGCAAAAAGCCTATGTCGCAGTGGTAGCTGGACTCGTCGAACAAAATTACGGTGAGATAAACCTGCCACTCATCTGCGACTGGCCCAACCGACCATTGCAAAAGGTCGACCCAGTACACGGTAAACCCGCCTTAACACAATACCGCGTCCTCGAGCGCGATTCGGCGCGCGATACGACCCGCGTACAATTTGTTCCAATAACCGGCCGGTCACATCAATTGCGCGTGCACGCCCAACAACTAGGACATCCAATTTTGGGCGATGATTTCTACGCACCTGTCGCTGTACGCGATCTTTCCCCTCGACTCCTGTTGCACGCCGAACACATTCAATTCACTCACCCGATAACCGGTCAGACCGTAACTGTGAATGAACTGGCAGCATTCTAATTACTTGCTGCGCACTCGCTTTAGTAAATTTTCAAGTTGAGCCTGGATTGCCCGCTGTACGTTTGCCAGCGGCTGGCCAGCATCCACTACGGCAAACCGATTGGGTTCAATCGCTGCGCGGGCGAGATAACAGCTGCGTACGCGCTCAAAAAATGCTAGCGTTTCCACTTCAAACCGATCGAGCTCTCCCCGACTTTGAGCGCGCGCCAAACCTACGCGCACATCGATGTCTAACAGGAGCGTGCAGTCTGGACGCAATTCACCCTGAACGACTTTTTCCAATTGTTGGATTAACGACACGTCGAGCTTTCGGCCTGCACCTTGATAAGCGTAAGTGGCATCGGTAAAACGGTCGCACAGGACCCACTGCCCCCGCGCCAACGCCGGACAAATTAACTGGTTAAAATGCTGAGCGCGCGCGGCAAAAACCATCAACAGCTCCGCCGTTGGGTCTACCGCCTCCTCTCGGGTTGCCAGAAGCATTTCGCGAATGGATTCCGCCAGAGGAGTTCCGCCCGGTTCTCGCGTGCGCAATACACTGACGCCCTGTTCGGTGAGCCACTGCTCCACAAAATCCATGTTGGTAGATTTACCAACACCTTCAGTGCCTTCTACTGTAATAAAAATGCCTGGCTTCACGGGCAGTTCCTACAAATTATTGCGTGGGCGTCGAACGATAATCGCTTCGACGACGGTATTGATACTTTCGAACAGCGGCATTGTGCTGTTCCAAGGTTTCCGAGAATTGATGGTAGCCATCGCCTTTTGCGACAAAATACAGCGTATTGCTATTATCTGGGTGCAAGCTCGCGTAAAGGGCACGCCGCCCGGGCAAGGCGATGGGCGTCGGTGGCAATCCGTGAATGGTGTAGGTGTTATAGGGCGTCGACTGCTGTAAATGGCGGCGCGTTAGATTACCTTGATATCGCTCTCCCAAACCGTAAATAACCGTGGGATCTGTCTGTAGGCGCATACGTTTTTGCAGCCGACGAATAAACACCCCGGCAATCTGTTCGCGCTCGCTATCAATAGCGGTTTCCTTCTCCACGATGGACGCCATGATCAAAGCATCATAAGGCGAGTCGTAGGGTAAATTTTCCGCCCGGGTGGGCCAGAGTTCCGCCAGTACTGCACGCTGCTTTTCAAAGGCCTGCTTTAACACATCGACGTCCGAATCACCCTTTTGATACTGATAGGTATCGGGGAAAAACCATCCCTCAGGATGCGGCTCGTGCATGCCGAGTAATTGCTGCTGAGCCGTCCAATCCAATCCTGCCAATCGCGGCTCAAGGTGCTCTAATGAGTGCAGGTGTTGCAGCGCTTGCCGATAAGTCCAGCCTTCAATCAGCTGCGCCTGATAACGCACAACGTCCCCGCGAGTAATCTGTTGCAGTAAACTGGCCGGCGTCGCGCTTTGTTCAACCCGGTACTCGCCCGCCTTTATCTGGGTCTCGCCAAACAATCTCGCATACAAGACCCAAAGACGCGCATCCAGTATACCCTGTCGCTCCAAACGGTGGCTCAGAGCTATTAACGACTGGCCGCGCGGAACGTCGACATGTACTGTTTCCTCGATGGCCAGGGGCGTCTCCGCCCAGTGCAACATATAACTACGCGCGGCAAAAACCGCCGCTATCCCCAGTATCAATGCACACCAAAAAAGCGTTTTTAACACTCTCACTGTTTACATTCACCGTTAATCGATTGTTGTGTAAAAACTTCACTGACCCGTTGCACAAAGGCAAGACCTATCGCTGTTGGCTCGTAGTGCTTAGTTTCGCCTGACACGGTCAAGGCGTCCACTCGCAATGCACCCCAATTGCTGTTCACAAAGTACAGTTGGTCGGCCGCCAATACATCTTGCACTTCAATAGGCCCAGTGGCCACCTCAATCAAGCCCCGCTCGATAAGGTAGGCCCGCATTACACCGGCCACACCACAATGCTGCAGTTCCGGCGTGCGCATCTTACCGCCCTGCATAAGCACTAAATTGCTGGCAACGCCTTCTACAACACGACCCACCTGATCACAGACAATACCTTCAAAACACGCCGCCGTCGCCACCTCCTGGGCCAGCACAACTTGCTCTAAACGGCTGATGTGTTTAATGCCGTGCAGCACTGTCGCACCGAGGCGTGTCTCGCAAACACAGGCATTCAAGGTCTCCGGCGGCTGAAACTGTCGAGAAAACAATTGCACCACCACCGTTGGCATTGCATTCGGGTCAGGTAAATAGCCAGTGCCGCCCTGCCCTGCAGTTACCAAAATTTTCAGCCGCGCATTTAACGGTGCGTTGATTTGCCAGCGCCTTGCGGCTTCGGCCAATAGTGATTGAATGGACTGGGTCAGCACGCGCTCATCCGGCGGGCTTATATTTAGTCGGCGACAATCTCGCCGCAATCGCGTCAAATGCCAAGGCAAAAGCGGCAAAACGCCTTCGCTCACACGCACCGTCTCAAACAATCCGTGGCCGTACAACAGGCCTCGATCTAGCGCATCTATCGGTGCATCCAGTTCGCCGTTTACCATTGCCACATAGTGATTCATCGGAACGTGTCTCTTACGATTGCAGCCCATGCAGGCTGATATCTGCACGGTCACTGGAACACAAATTGAACAGCACAAAATAAAACGGCGATCGTCGGATCGCCGTTTAGCCTTACATCACTGACTTAAACCTTTTTAAATACCAAGGTTCCGTTAGTGCCACCGAAGCCAAAGGAGTTAGACATAGTTACCTCGACCGGCATCTCCTGCGCGGTGTGCGGCACAAGATTAATATCGCATCCGTCGCTGGGATTATCGAGGTTAATCGTCGGCGGCGCCACTTGGTCGCGAATAGCCAGCACACTGAAAATTGCCTCCACTGCTCCTGCGGCGCCCAGCAGATGGCCAATCATGGATTTGGTTGAGCTCACTGCCACCTGCCCACTGGCGGCGCCCATGACCGACTTTACCGCCTGGCATTCGGCGATATCACCCGCCGGCGTTGAAGTGCCGTGGGCGTTGATGTAGTTGATGGCCGAGGCATCAATACCCGCATCTTTAATCGCATTGCGCATACTCAAAGCGGCACCGGCACCGTTCTCTGGCGGCGATGTCATGTGATAGGCATCACCACTCATGCCAAAGCCAATGAGCTCTGCGTAAATGGTGGCGCCCCGCGCCTTGGCATGCTCATACTCCTCGAGAACCATGACGCCTGCACCGTCGCCCAACACAAAACCGTCGCGGTCGCGATCCCAGGGACGACTGGCTTTGGTGGGGTCATCATTGCGGGTAGACAAGGCACGTGCTGCAGCAAAGCCCGCCAACCCAACGGGAGTAGTGGCCATTTCGGCGCCGCCGGCCAACATGACATCGGCCTCGCCATACTGAATCGAGCGCGCTGCCAAACCAATTGCGTGAGTGCCCGTCGTGCAGGCAGTAACTACTGCCAGGTTTGGACCTTTGAAACCGTATTTAATGGACAGGTTACCCGCGATCATATTAATAATCGCACCGGGCACAAAGAACGGCGAGATTCGACGCGGGCCTTTATCATTAATGGTCATGGCACCGTCGGCGATTGAACCGATACCACCAATGCCTGCACCAATTACCGCACCAATACGTTCGGCGTTGGCATCGGTCACAGTAATACCGCTATCTTCCCAAGCTTGAATACCTGCAACCATACCGTATTGAATAAAGGGGTCCATTTTGCGGGCATCTTTCACCGCCAAGTAGGGCTCCACCTCAAAATTTTTTACAGACGCACTAAACGTGGTAGAAAAAGGTGCCGTATCAAAATGACTAATTGGCGCAACACCGCTTTGGCCAGCAAGAATACCTTTCCAGGTATCAGCGACAGTATTTCCCAAGGGCGAAACCATGCCCATTCCGGTAACAACAACTCGTTTACGCGACACGTTTAATCTCCAACTGGACAGGCATCAGGCGACTGTCAAACTGTAAGGGCAAAATACGCTTTTCCAAAAAACAAAAGCCGTACTATTACACATAGTGACGGCTTTTGGTGCGAACAGAATTTCCGTTCGACTGATTACGCGAGATGCTCGTTAATGTAATCAATGGCCAGCTGAACAGTAGTAATCTTTTCAGCTTCCTCGTCGGGAATTTCGGTTTCGAATTCTTCTTCCAGCGCCATAACCAGCTCAACGGTATCGAGAGAATCAGCACCCAAGTCTTCAACGAAAGAGGCTTCGTTTTTTACTTCTTCTTCTTTAACACCAAGCTGCTCAGCGACAATTTTCTTTACGCGCTCTTCAATGCTGCTCATATCGTTTTTCAACTCCTAGTTGGTAATATCAGTCAAACCGTTGTCGTAACTAGCCTGACAAGCGGCCAATGTTTTAGTGCTTCGGCCAACACGGGTCGGCATTTTACATGGATTTTTAACCGGTTGTAACGCAAACCGGTCAAAATTTTGCTTTTACCGAATTATTTTCAATAAAAACAGATACTTAAGGCCATTAGGCCATGTACATTCCGCCGTTGACGTGAATGGTTTCGCCAGTCACATAGGCCGCTGCATCACTGGCCAAAAACGCCACCACTGCTGCAATTTCCTCGGGCTGCCCCAAGCGAGCTAAGGGAATGTTAGCCAGCATCAGCTCTTTTTGCGCATCCGGCAGCTCTTTCGTCATATCGGTATCGATGAAGCCCGGCGCGACGGTATTGACGGTAATGTTGCGCGAGCCCACCTCCTTCGCCAAGGCTCTGGCGAAACCCGCCACGCCGGCTTTCGTGGCCGCGTAGTTAGCCTGCCCTGCATTACCCATCGCGCCCACAACTGAGCTGATGTTAATAATACGACCCCAGCGGGCCTTCATCATGCCGCGCAAGCAGCCTTTGCTCAGCCGATAGATAGCACTTAAGTTGGTGTTGATCACATCAAACCACTCGTCGTCACTCATGCGCATCAGCAAGTTGTCTTTGGTGATACCCGCATTGTTGACCAATACCTGTGGCGCGCCGTATTTTTCTGCAACCGCTGCTAGCAGTGCCGCCACCGAGTCGGCGTCGGTCACATTCAGCACCATACCCTCGCCCTTGATGCCTTTTTCGGCAAGACGCGCACCAATAGCTGCTGCCCCTTTTTCACTGGTTGCGGTACCGATTACAGTGGCACCTTGTGCGCCCAACAAATCGGCGATGGCCGCGCCAATACCACGACTGGCACCTGTCACCAAGGCTACTTTATTTTCCATAATTAACTCTCTACTCTCGCTAGTTATACAGCTGCGACCTCTGCCAAGGCTTTGTCAAACTCGGCCAGGGTACCGGTGGTCACTGCCGCCAGGGATTTGTCGATGCGCTTGGCCAAACCGGCCAAGACCGCACCAGGACCGCACTCCACCAACTGATTGATGCCGGCGGCGGCGAGCGCATTCACGCAATCCACCCACAATACCGGCTGATAAATCTGCTCAATCATGAGTTGCTTTATAGCCGCAGGCGCCATTTCGGTTTTGGCGTGTACATTGTGGACAATGGGTATGGTCGGCGCATTAAACGCCGTCGCTTCAATCTGAGCCGCCAATTGGTCCGCAGCAGGACGCATAAGGCTAGTATGGAAAGGCGCGCTCACTGGCAGCGGCAATGCCCGCTTGGCGCCGGCCTCTTTACACAGAGCCATGGCCTGCTCCACTGCCGCCGCCTGGCCGGCAATCACAACCTGCCCTGGCGAATTAAAGTTTACTGCGGCCACAACGCCGGCAGACGCCGCTTTTTCGCAGGCGGCGTTAATCAATTCGTCAGAAAGACCGATAATGGCCGCCATGGCACCTTCGCCCGCAGGTACTGCGGCCTGCATAAAAGCGCCGCGCTGTTGCACTAATTTGACAGCATCGGTGAACGCCACTACGCCCGAACACACCAGGGCAGACCACTCGCCCAAACTGTGGCCAGCCATCAACGCGGGCAAGGCACCGCCCTGCTGCTGCCACAATCGCCAAATAGCAACGCTGGCAGTCAACAACAGGGGTTGCGTGCGCTCTGTGAGATTAATGTCTTCTTGACTGCCCTGCTGCACTAATGCCCAGAGGTCGTAGCCAAGTACATCTGACGCCTCTTGGAATGTTGCCTGTATGACCGAATGCTCTGCAGCCAAGTCGGCCAGCATACCCACCTTTTGGGAGCCTTGCCCTGGAAAAACGAATGCCAAAGTTGCGTTAGACATAATTCAAAACCTGTTGTGGAATGCTAGATCTGCGCTATTCGGCGGACTTGGAAGCCAAATGAAACTGCGCCGCCAACAGCTCCGGCAAGCGGTGCTCCGTTTGCGCCACAGCCACAGCTATAGCATTGAAAAATGCATTGCCATCGGCGCTGCCATGGCTCTTTATCAAGGGCCGGGACAGCCCCAAAAAACTGGCGCCATTATAGCGAGCGGGGTCGAACTGTGTGCGCCATTTTAGCAATACGGGTTTGGCTAACTGGCCAACCAATTTGCCGTACCAAGTCGCCGAAAACGCCGCCCGTAGCTGCTCCACCAAAAATACGGCCGCGCCCTCACTCGCTTTCAAAGCGATATTGCCAGTAAACCCATCAGTTACCACTACATCCACATCGCCGTTCAACAACTGGCTGGCCTCAATATAGCCGGTGTAGTGCATGCCAGGCTCGGCCGCCAGCAAGCCGGCGGCCTGCGTAAGCAACTCGCCGCCCTTGTTCGGCTCTGTACCAATATTCAGCAAGGCAACCCGAGGCTGCGCTTCACTCGTCAACAGCGCCCCCATGCGCGCAAATTGCACTAGCAAATGGGGCGACGCCTCAATATTGGCACCTAGGTCTAACACCCAGGTTCGCCCCTTGCGCGTTGGCCACTGCTGACATATGGCCGGCCGCTCGATTCCTGGCAACATACCTAGCAGTCGCTTGCCCGCCACCATCAGCGCACCTGTGTTGCCCCCGCTGACACAAGCGTCCGCGCGACCCTCGGACAAGGACTGAACCGCGAGCCAGAGTGAACTGTCTTGGTTGCGCAGTACTTCGGTGGGCTTAATACCGGGATCAATGGCCGCAGCTGTTTCGTGCCAGCGCAATCGCGGGTGCTGGGCCAATGGCTCAGGGAGCAGGCGCGTAGCTTCTGCGGTACCAAAGGCAAGAATTTCTAGAAAGGGAAAGGCGTTGAGGGCATTTTCACAGGCGTGAAAAACAGTGCGGGGACCTAAGTCCCCGCCCATTGTATCTACGGCAATACGTAATGTGGTCAAACGCGAGTATTACTCGTCGCTACCAGTATCGATTACCTTGCGACCACGGTAAAAACCGTCCGCAGTCACATTGTGGCGACGGTGTTTTTCACCACTGGTGGGGTCGATAGACAGGGTTGGACCGGTCAGTGCATCGTGTGAACGACGCATGTCACGACGTGAACGAGACTTCTTGTTTTGTTGTACAGCCATGATAGCTCCTACTTACCAAATGGACTGAAGCCGGGGCGCCTCGTTATTTCGGCGAGCCCTTAAGTTGCTCCAGCACTTTAAAAGGGTTGTTAGATTCCTGTGTATCCGGCACTACTTCACCAACACTCAACACAGAGGGATCTACACACTGCTCTTCGTGATAGGCCACCATTGGTAGCGCCAACAACAGCTCTTCTTCCACGGCCGAGTACAAATCGGCAGGCCCTTCATCCAAAATCCAGGGGTCCAGATCTTTGGAGAGATTTTGCGCCTGCTCTTCTGTCCATATCACCGCCAGGGCGATATCGGCATGTAAAGTCAGCTGTGTGGGCTGCAAGCAACGCTGGCATACCACTGAAACTCTTGCATCGGCATTGCCCTTCAGGGTTTTAGCGCCCTGCTCATCAATGCCAAAATCCAAATGCACGTCTATCTCTTCTGCGCCACTTTGCACCGCCTCGCTTAATCGCGACAGGGCTGCCAAGGGCACGCGACCAGACAAACTCACCCCCTTAGTTGCAAACTTTCGCGGGTCCACTTGCCGAGGCAAGTACTTTAAAGAGGGGGCATCTGACATAAGCGCGCAATTCTAGGGTCAAGATTATGTGCTGTCAAAGGGAAATAACCACTATTTACGGGGTTTCACGAGCCAATTGACAGGTTTTAGCCATTATACCGCGCGCAGCGTGTGCCCACAGCGATTTTTAGGCCTCTGGCACTGCGTCAGAGCAGCGTCTACCATACCCGCCCCACGACAAATTTCCACGAGGTTTCCAATGCTGGTACTGGCTTCCAGTTCGCGCTACCGCAAGCAGCTGCTCGAGCGATTGCAGCTCGAATTTACAGCGGCAGCACCGGCCATCGACGAAACACCCCACCCGACCGAGCAGGCCGCGAACCTTGCGCCCAGACTGGCGCTGGCCAAGGCGCGGAACCTGGCCCAGCAATTCCCCAACGCGCTCATCATCGGTTCAGATCAAGCCGCCACCTGCGACGGCCAACATTTGCACAAACCGGGCACCGAGGCGAACGCCATAGCCCAACTCATGCACTGCCAGGGCAAAACCGTCACCTTTCACACCGGACTTTGCCTACTCAATAGCGCAAGCGGCGACTACCTACTCGACACCATTCCCTACCAAGTGACTTTTCACACCCTGAACGAAGCCCAGATCACAACCTATATAAAGAAGGAACAACCGCTGGATTGCGCCGGCAGCTTTAAATGCGAAGGGCTTGGCAGCGCGCTCTTTGCGCAAATGCGTGGCAGCGACCCCACCGCGCTGGAGGGACTACCGTTAATTCGCCTGTGCGCCATGTTGCGCCACTTTGGTTTAGACCCGCTCGGCAGCTAAGCGCGCCAGCGGCTCCCAAGCCTTTAACTCCGCGAAGTGATCCATACACAACACCGGCTGGTAAGGCCGCAGCCGCTCAATGGGATGCGCGCCGTAACTTACCGCAATCCTGGGCATGCCGGCCGAGCGCGCCATGGCCATATCAAACTCTGTATCCCCCACCATCACCGCCTCGTGCGAAGCACAATTAAAATAGGCAGTCAGCTCATGCAGCATGTGCGGATTGGGCTTGCCCGCTGTCTCATCGGCGCACCGGGTTGCATGAAAATAGTCCTCCATGCCCAAGTTGGCTAGCACCCTCGCCAAACCTTTGCGGCTCTTACCGGTTGCTACCGTTAGCAAAAAGCCCGCCCGCTTTAAGTGATTCAGCGTGTCCATCACGCCGGGATAAAACGCCGAAGGCGTCGCATCCGCCGCCGTGAAATGCGCCACATAAGCATCTTTCAAGCGCCCAAGATCCGCCGCAGCAAGAAATGGGTACAGCTGTGCCAAGGCCTGCTCAAGGGACAAGCCGATAATATCGCGCACCTGCTGATCGGCCAGGCGCGGCAGCGCCAAATCGGCCGCTGCTGCGTGCACACAGCCAACAATCTTTGCCGTCGAGTCACTGAGGGTACCGTCCCAGTCAAAAATCAAGAGCATGCGAGCGCCTCCAGCAAAACCGCCATATCCTCGGGCATTGGCGCCTCCAGCGTTAGCATCTCGCCGGTCCGGGGGTGCGCAAACTGCAGTTTGGCAGCGTGCAAGCACAGGCGACGCAACCCCTGCGCGCGCAATTTTGCATTGACCGCATCAATACCGTATTTGTCATCGCCCAATAACGGGCAACCCACAATCCGAGCATGCACTCGAATCTGATGAGTGCGACCGGTCACCGGCGTTGCCTCCACCCAGCTTGCACCGCGCAGCGCCCGCACCAGCCCGAACAGTGTTTTACTGGGCTTGCCCGCCGAAGACACTTTAACAATACGATCCCCACTGGCCGTTTCTGCTCGAAGCAACGGTTCGTCCACCACAGTTCGACCCAGCGGCCAAGCCCCATCCACCAAGGCCCAGTAGGTCTTTTTAATACCCGCAAGCGACATCTGCTCTGATTTATCGCGAAATTGCGCCTGCAACACTTTTAGAGATGCGCGCTTTTTGGCCACCAATATAACGCCACTGGTTTCCCGATCTAAGCGATGCACTAGCTCCAAAAACTTCACCGCGGGCCGCATTTGTCGCAGCGCCTCAATAAGCCCCACTTGCACGCCACTACCGCCGTGAACCGCAACGCCGGGCGGCTTATTTACCGCCATCATGCACTCGTCCTCAAACAAAATGGACGCCTCAAGCTTGGCGGCCAGCTCTGGCCCCACGGGCACCTGCTCACCCGCCTCAGCCAAGCGAATGGGTGGCACGCGCACGGCATCGCCCCCCTGCAACTTATATTCGGGCTTGACGCGACCCTTGTTGACCCGCACCTCGCCTTTGCGCAACAACCGATAAATACGGGACTTGGGCACCCCCTTTAGCCGAGCCAGCAAAAAGTTATCCACGCGCTGACCTGCGCAATCCGGGTCTACGGTTAAAATTTGTACTTGCTGAAAGTCTGTCATGGGGCGCCAACGCACTAAAGATGCCGCATTTTACACCAGCCAGTTGTTATTTTTCTTTCTAATTGAAGGGGTTAGGGTTTACTGCTATAGTTCAGCCCGCTGACTGGGCTGGTTTCCGGACATTGCGTTAAGGCAAGTCGCGAGGAAATACCGCCAACCAGCCAGCTAACCGCAGGATCTGTGGTGCGCGTCTGACCCGAGGTGGGCAGCCGGCACACAACCCCGGAAGGCTGATGTAGACCCAATAGCGGTAGTTGGTGCCAGAGCGAATAGCCGGCCCCACTTCCACAGTGACAATCGCGCACAATGACTGCTGCAGTGCACTGAAAAGACTGTTTGTAAAACTCGAAGTAAGAAGCCACTACCAACAGGGACGGCCAAAAGCTCACTCACGGTAGCGACAAGCACAACTTGTCTCTGACCCTGAACGCACCTCCCCTCGTTATGTACCTTGGTAGCGTCAGCAACCGAACTGACAACAATGTAAATGCAATTAACTGAGTTTTTGATGATTTTTGGCAAATATCGCAACCCACATAACAACCACTCGCAACCCTCGGGTTATGCGCGCTGTGGTTTGTTGCGGCCAATTTCAACCGCCGACTTTGCGAGCCATTAGGTAGCGCAAGGGTTTCTAGGCGGCTAAACAGCTTTACAGCACACTCTATAGCAACATTGCTGCGCCCTGAACATTAGGCACAGCATGAAAAGAATGCTCATCAATGCAACTCAACCTGAAGAGTTGCGTGTTGCCCTCGTCGACGGCCAATGGCTGTACGACCTGGATATCGAAAATCGCAATCGCGAACAGAAAAAAGCCAACATCTACAAAGGCAAGATCACGCGCATCGAGCCCAGCCTCGAAGCGGCATTTGTCGATTACGGCGCTGAGCGCCACGGTTTTTTACCCCTGAAAGAAATTTCCCGCGAGTACTTCAGCAAATCCCCTAAGGATGTCGACGGCCGAGTCAAAATTAAAGACGTCCTGAAAGAAGGCCAGGAAGTTATCGTACAGGTCGACAAGGAGGAGCGCGGCAACAAAGGCGCCGCCCTTACTACTTTTATCAGCCTGGCGGGCCGCTACCTTGTGCTGATGCCCAACAACCCGCGCGCCGGCGGTATCTCGCGCCGCATCGAAGGTGAAGAGCGCGCAGAGTTGCGCGATGCGCTGGCAGATATCCAGGTGCCCCAGGGCATGGGTATTATTGTTCGCACCGCAGGTATTGGCCGCAGTGCTGAAGAACTGCAATGGGATTTAGACTATCTTCTGCAACTGTGGAGCCAGCTCTCCACCGCCGCTGAGGCCCACAAGGCGCCAGAGTTTCTGTTCCAGGAAAGCAACGTTATCATCCGCGCCATTCGCGACTACCTGCGCCAGGACGTGGGCGAGGTTATCGTGGACAGCCGCGAGGCCTACGACCTGGTATGCACCTTCATCCAACAGGTAATGCCCAACTACCACAGCAAGGTGAAGTTCTACGAGGACGACATTCCGCTATTCAATCGCTACCAGATTGAAAGCCAGATCGAAACCGCCTTCGAACGCGAAGTAAAGCTGCCATCCGGCGGCTCCATTGTGATCGATCCAACTGAAGCACTGGTGTCCATAGACATCAACTCTTCGCGCGCTACCAAGGGCGGCGACATCGAAGAAACTGCCCTGCAAACTAACCTGGAAGCGGCCACTGAAATTGCCCGCCAATTGCGCCTGCGCGATATCGGCGGTTTGGTTGTGATCGACTTCATCGACATGCAGTCTGCCAAAAACCAACGCGAAGTTGAGAATCGCATTCGCGAAGCCCTGGAAATGGATCGCGCGCGCGTGCAAGTGGGTCGCATTTCGCGATTTGGCCTACTGGAAATGTCGCGTCAACGCCTGCGTCCTTCGCTTGAAGAAACCATGTCGAAGGTCTGCCCGCGCTGCTCCGGCCAAGGCACCATTCGCAGCACCAAATCTTTGGCACTATCGATCCTACGCCTAGTAGAAGAAGAAGCACAAAAAGAGCGCAGCGCAGAAATTCGCGCCATCGCACCGGTTTCTGTTGCCACCTACTTGCTGAACGAAAAGCGTAAAACCATCAGCAAAATTGAGGCGCGCAACAACATTCGCGTCTTAATCGTCCCCAAGCCCGAGCTGCAAACGCCGCACTTTGAAGTGCAACGCCTGCGCGACGACGACGAAGGCACGCTGGAAACCAGCTATAAAATTTCATCGCCCGCAGAGTTGATCGAAGCGGAAAATGATTTGAACGCAGCACCCAAACCCATTGCGCGGGCAGCCGTACAACAGGTAGCGCCCACGCAGCCGGCGCCGACACCTGCACCCGTGGTAGTACCCGGCTTATTGGCGCGCTGGATCGCAGCCATTGTGGCTCTTTTTGCACCAAAGCCTAAACCTAAGAAATCCGCCAAAGGCAGCAACGATCGCCGTCGCAATACGCGCAACCGCAACAACCAAGGTGGCAGCCGCCGCCGCAGCCGTCGCAATAACGAAGATACCGACGGCGGCGACAACAAAGCTGAGAAATCGGACAACAAGCGCCAGACCAAGCCCGATGACACAACTGAGAACAGCGACGAACAACGCGGCAACCGTCGCCGTCGCCGTCGTCGTCGCGGTGGCAACAACGACAGCAGTGACAATAGCAGCGAGACCAGCAACGACAATCGCGAGCAGAATCCACCGCAAGCGGCGGATAAAAGCACTGATGACACCGGCAATAATACCGATGACAACAATGATGATCGCCCTGCTCGACGCCCCAACTCGCGCCGCGGTCGCACGCAAGAGCGCCGTCGCGGTCGCCGCGCTGAACAGGTAGAGCAACTGGAGAAAGAAGCCGAGGGTAGCGACACCCAGGACGCAGAGGAACAGGCTGCGCCCAAGCGGGAAACTGCTAAATCGCGCAATCAGAAGCCCGACGAAAAACGCGCAGAGCCCGCTGTAGTGCCTGCGACAGAGGCTGTCGAAACCGATAACACGGACGACGCACCCATCGCACAGGCCGACGAAACAGCGCCTAAGGCAAGCACGGCGCCGGAATCTGCCGCCGACTCTGGTGCCGCCAAGCCAAGCCCTGCAGAACCAGTAGAAGCTGATCAAGAATCTGCTCAGGAGGAAACAGAGGCGCCCGAACCAGTAGAGGCACACGCTCAGCCTAGCGCTGACAGCAAACCAGCTACAGCATCAGAACCTACCGAAACTGAAGTGGCAGCTGAAACTAAGACAGGCGAAGTAGCTGAAGCTGAAGCTGAAGCTGAAACGACTGAAACCGAAGCAAGCCACCAAGTCGAAGCGCAATCTGCAGCAGAGACACCAGCGTCGGAATCTGTGGTGCAAGCACCGGCTACACAAGCAGCCGCGCCTACACAGACAACAGCGGCAGCACCAACGGCTGATGCACCGGCTGAAAAGGCGGACTACACCCGCCCCAGCAATGACCCACGCAACAATCCTAAACCTGTTGCCCAAGTCATGGTCACCACTGAAACGCGTAAAAAGTCTGCGGGACGCCCGCTCAACACCGCCCTACCGGCGCAAATTGAGCACAGCCCCAAGCCACTGACCAGGCCCGCCAACGACCCGCGCAACAAGCGACCGTCAGAGGCAGACGCCTAACCAACCAAGGCCGGCTATTAAGCCGGCCTTTTTTATGCCCGCTCATTTATTGAACAAAAATATTTAGAAAAAATAGACACTTACAGCTTGCCAAGACCTTTTCGGTCTGTATAATCTGCGCCTGCTACGGAAGGGTGGCAGAGTGGTCGAATGCACCGGTCTTGAAAACCGGCGATGTGCGAGCATCCGTGGGTTCAAATCCCACCCCTTCCGCCATTTTCTCTTCGCTCCACGATCCCTACTTTCTAGCATCTGAACTTTTGGCCATTTAGGTCATCAAAGTTATTGCGCTATACCATCGGCCCTGGGCTGCGATTTGCTTGCTTTTACGGCCGGGGTTTGTAAGATACAACCCAGCATTTAATGAATCACGGAGAAGGTTATGCAAGAGCTTTATAACCAAACATCTAGCACTGCAACTCACAGCGCAGATGTAAGCAAAGTACTGCGCAATACGTATATGCTACTCGCCATTACCATGGCGGTTAGCGCGATCTGCGCCGCACTGTCTATTGCTGTAGGCATTGGCCGCGGTACCTCGCTGCTCATGTCGCTAGGCGCACTAGGTCTGGTTTGGTTCGTTTTGCCACGCACGGCTAATTCGGCTTCTGGCCTGTGGGTTGTGTTTGCGTTTGTTGCACTTTTGGGCGGCAGCCTGGGGCCAATGTTAAGCCACTACCTGGCCATGCCGAACGGCAGCATGCTAATTATGCAGGCACTGGGCGGCACCGCACTGGTCTTCTTCGGCTTGTCTGGCTATGTGCTGACTACTGGTAAAGATTTTACCTTTATGGGCGGCTTCTTAATTACCGGCCTGATTGTCGCCATTGTTGCCATGCTAGCCCTGTTTGGTCTGAGCTTTTTCGGCATTCATATTTCCGGTGCACATCTGGCAATCAGCGCCGTGATCGTGCTGCTGATGTCTGGCTTTATTCTCTACGACACCAGCAGGATCGTGAATGGCGGCGAAACCAATTACATCATGGCGACCGTTGCGCTCTACCTGAACATTCATAACCTGTTCACTAGTTTATTGCATTTGCTCGGTGCCTTTAGCGGCGATGATTAATCGCTAATAACTGGTTAACTAAAAAAGCCCCGCCGGGGCTTTTTTACTTTTACGGCTGACCAAATACGCCCATGAAATATGCCCTGTTAGTTTTAAGCTCACCCACGCACAACGGCGCCCACTCGGCACTGGCCTTTGCCAGAGCAGCATTGGCTCAGGGCCACCAAGTTGCGCGCGTATTTTTTTACGGTGACGGTGTCTTCAACGCCAGTCTCTTGCAACACCCCCCTCAGGACGAAACGGCCATCCATGGCCATTGGCAAGCGCTGGCGAGCGCACACGGGATCGACCTGGTGGTGTGCATCGCTGCAGGCTTGCGTCGCGGCATTGTCGACTCGCAGGAGGCAGACCGCTACCAGTTGCCCGCCCACAATATCGCCGAGGGTTTTCAGCTGTCCGGATTGGGCCAACTTGTGGAGGCAGGCGTAACAGTAGATCGCCTGATTACCTTCGGATGAGTGTCACAACCGCAAAAACTTTGGCGTATGTATTCCGCCAATCCCCTAGCGCCAGTATCGCCGCCAAAGAAGGTCTGGACGCCTTGCTAGCGGCTGCCGCATTCGAGCAAACCGTAGTTGCAATATTTATGGGCGACGGCGTTTGGCAGCTCCATGGCGACATCAACGCACACGCCTTAGCGCTACCAGACCTAACCCGACAGCTGGCCGCCCTGCCACTCTACGACGTAGACAAACTGTATGTGCACCAGCCATCCGCTGAAGCCAGAGGCATTAAGCCAATTCAGAAAAATATTGTCTGGATCGATGACGCAGGACTCAGCCAATTGCTCGACAACGCAGATCAGGTACTGATTTTTTAACATGGCGAAATTACACACTTTAAACCGCACCGGTGATCACCCTGCCGTGCAGGCCTGTCTGGCAGCACTGGGGGCGGGTGATACCCTGCTGCTAATTGAGGATGGCGTCTATAACCTGCAAAACCCCAAGCATCCGCTGTGCTCGCAACCCGATGTCACGCTGCTTGCCCTTGCAGAGGATATTGCCGCACGCGCGATTACACCCTCGCAGAGCGTCAATACTGTAGATTACCCCGGCTTTGTGGCACTGACTGCCAGCCACTGCCCCATCGTGAATTGGTACTGACCGTGTACGCTACTGACAAAGACGGCTATCTGGCCAACTTAGAGGACTGGGATGAAGCGGCGGCCATGTGGCTAGCGGCACAAGAATCGATAACCCTGACAGAGGCCCACTGGGAGGTACTACATGCACTGCGTGCGTTTTACCACACCTATGCACTGTCGCCAGCCATGCGCCCGCTAGTGAAATACATAGGTCAGCAACTGGGCGCAGAAAAAGGTCGCAGCATTTACCTTATGCAACTTTTTCCGGGCAGCCCCGCAAAATTGGCGGCAAAAATTGCCGGGCTGCCCAGACCCACCAACTGCCTGTGAGGCCGTCAGTTCGACAAGTGCACCAACAACTGGCGCTGTTGCTTTCCCCGCCGATGTTCCCACAGGTATAGCCCCTGCCAGCGGCCCAGCGCTAACGCGTGATCCAAAATCGGAATCGATACACTGACGGCTGTTAGCATGGCCTTGATGTGCGCGGGCATGTCGTCTGCCCCCTCCAGCGTGTGGGTATACAAGGCATCATTTTCGGGTACCAGGCGGTTTAACCAAGCCTCTAAGTCCCGCTGTGCGCTGGCATCGTAGTTTTCTTGTATCAATAAGCTGGCCGACGTGTGCGGCATATACAAGGTACACAGGCCCTCGGCAGGACACTGCCCACTTATCAATCGCGATACAGCGCCTGTAATACTATGCAAGCCCTGCCCCGGCGTTGTGACCGCCAAATTCAATACCATACAAACCCCCTCTACTTTAGCGCCACATGCATTACGCAATTGATCAGGTATAATGAGCACCTTTATACACCGCACTGCTGCCATTGCTTTTAGGCAAAACAGCGGAACACCGGTTCACAGCCCTACTCAATTACCCATAGCGTTCAGGCAATTGCATTCATGTCCATTCACCAGGTAGCACCAGATACTTATACACACCAACTCGACGAAAAGCTGGCGCACCTACGGCAACAGTTTGCCGAGTTAACGCTACCGGATATTGCAGTATTTGAGTCGCCCAGACAACACTACCGCCAGCGCGCCGAGTTCAAAATTTGGCAACAAGACGGCACTGCCCACTACGCGATGTATCAACCGGGCCAATACAAAACCCCGTTTATTATCGACACCTTTCCGGTTGGCTCCGAGCGCATCAATACCCTCATGCCAACACTGCTGGAAGCGATAAACAACAGCGAAATACTGCGTAAAAAATTGTTTCAAGCCGAGTTTCTCACAACGAAAAGTGGCGAGGCACTGATCACACTGATTTATCACAAACCCTTGGGTGATGACTGGGTTGCGCAAGCCAAGCAGCTAAAAGCAAACCTCAATGTCGACATTATTGGGCGTTCGCGAGGCCAGAGAATTCTGCTTGACCGTGATCACGTCATCGAGAAGTTGCAGGTTCACGACCACATTTACACCTATCAGCAAGTGGAAGCCAGCTTTACCCAACCCAACGCAGCTGTCTGCGAAAAAATGCTGTCCTGGGCCGTCGACCACGCCAAAGACCCCCACGCCGACCTGCTTGAGCTTTACTGCGGCAACGGTAACTTTACCGTGCCCCTGTCAAAAAACTTCCGGCGTGTTTTGGCCACCGAAATATCAAAGACTTCGGTGCAGTCTGCCAATTTCAATTTTGCAGCCAATGACGTGGACAATGTCACCGTAGTGCGCATGTCCAGCGAAGAGTTCACTCAGGCCATGGATGGGGTCAGACCGTTTCGGCGTCTGGCGCACGTAGACCTTACCGAATACAATTTTACTAGCATTTTCGTCGACCCCCCACGCGCTGGATTAGACAACGAGACACTGGCCTTGGCAGGCCGCTTCGAAAATATTATCTACGTCTCCTGCAACCCAGACACATTGCTGAACAACCTGCGGACGTTAGCCAACACGCATACCATTGCGCATTTTGCTGTTTTCGATCAGTTCCCCTATACGCACCACCTGGAGTGCGGCGCTATATTGAGGCGTCGCTCAGCTCAAACTTAACCAATACTTGCGCCGAAGCTCTGACAAAGTCGCGGTATTTAGCCTCCGCGGCCAAGCGCTCTTTATCGTAGCGACGCTGGGCTTTCTTATCCAGCTTTTTCCAATCCGCCAAGCGCGGAATATGAAGGGTTTCATCGGCCAACTTAAACAACGCCACGTGCTCCTCGCGCGCCACCTGACCCTGGCCCAGAATATCGAGCAGCGCCGTGATACGAATCGCCGCCTCTGTGTGCGAGAGCTGGTCATCTAAAATACCTTGCGCCAAAATACGTACACTGTTGACTCGCTTTTCCCGCTCAAGCGCCACAAAACCCTCTAATTCCGCCAACTTTGCCTGCTGCGAGGCCTGCTGTTTGCGCACCAACACCAGCAAATAACCTGCGTACAACGTCAACGCTACCAGCACCACGGCTGCTGCAATCACCCAAGACATATCCACCCCTGCTTAATACCGTTATTCTGAAAGCTGATCTTCAACTGTTAGCAACGCCTGTTCTTCATCGGCATCCGTCGCCCCCAATAGCGCCTGATCGCCGTCATCTAGAGCAGCATTTACCAAATCGCCCTTTAGCTGCTTCTTGGTCTTTGCGCCCAACTTGCGGATATCCTCCACTCGCTTAATCAAATTACCGCGCCCGGCCTTTAGACGATTGCGCGCCTTGTCGTAGGCATCCTGGGTGCGACCAATAGCCTTGCCCACATCATCAAATGCATCTAGCATCAATACAAACTGATCATACAAGCCACCGGCCTGTGCAGCGATTTTTTCTGCATTGCGATTTTGCTTTTCATAGCGCCAAATATTTTCTACCGTACGCAATGTAGCCAGCAACGTAGTGGGACTCACCAGGATAATATGTTTGTCGTAGGCATCGCGAAATATCGCCGGCTCTTCCTGCAACGCCAACATAAAGGCCGCCTCAATGGGCACAAAAATAAATACGAAATCAAGTGTGCGAATGCCTTCTAAGTTTTCGTAGTCTTTAAAACTCAGTCCATTGATATGGTTGCGCATAGAGTTGATGTGCGCACGCAGGTATTGCGCACGCTCGCTGTCTGTTGAGGCGCTACAATAGCGCTCATAGTCCAACAAACTAACTTTGGCGTCGATAATAATGTCTTTGTTTTCAGGCAACCTAATCACCACATCCGGGTTGCGACGATTTCCCGACTCGGATTTCAAGCTGACCTGAGTCTCATACTCTCGTCCTTTTTGAAGGCCCGATTCTTCCAATAACCGTTCGAGGACCACCTCCCCCCAGTTGCCCTGAGCCTTGCTATCACCCTTAAGGGCATTTGTTAGGTTAATAGCATCCTGACTGATTTTCTGCGTTTGCTTTGCCAGCTCAGTAACCTGCCCCACCAACTTATTGCGTTCGGCGGCCTCCTGACTGTAGACATCGTCCACGCGTTTTCTGAAGTCGCCCAATTGTTGTCGCAAGGGGTTCAGCGTGGATTCCAGCGCCTCCTTACTTTGCAGTGAAAAGCGCTGCTGCTTGTCATCAAAAATTTTATTGGCCGTATTTTCAAACTCTCGCATTAGCGTCTGTTTTGCCTCTTGCAGCAAGGCCAGCTGCTCCTGTGTTCGCAATTGCTGTTGCTCAAGTTCAGCGGTCAAACGACTATTTTGTTCGCGCAGGGCCATGATCTCGGCATTGCGCTGCTGGTACTCATCGCGTATTGCTTCCAATGCGGCGAGGCGTTCAGCGCGCGCCGCGTTATCGGCACGCAAATTGGAAACTTCCTGAGACGCCTGCTCTAATCTTTCGGTAGCCTGTGTCAGTTGGCTGCCTCGCTCTGTGTACTGCTGCTCCAATTGAGCGATGCGCGACAATAATTGCTGCTCCTGCAGCTGTTGCGCCGTCTCGCGCTGTGCAGCCAATAAATCGGCTTCGGCACGCACCCGGGCGGCGCGCGTGCTTGCCAACCAAACACTAAAGGGCACAAGTAGCAATACAGTTAGCAGACAACCCACTAACGCCCAACTCAAAGCAGTGATATCCAATGCCAACGGCATTCTCCCCGGTAAATACAAGTTGGCCGCTAGAGCCAACGACAGGCCTTTGGTATTATGCGGCCAGTCAGATTACAGGCCCAGCACAATGTCAGCAGCACCCAGCGCACTCCCTGATCCCCTGTTAAAGCGCATCAAAGATTTATGCACACAGGGTTATCAGTTTTACGATCAGGAAGCTTATGAACAAGCGGTGCGGACATTCTACCAAGCCTGGGTCTTACTGCCCAAGCCTCAAACGCAGTTTCATGCCGCAGCCTGGGTGTTAACTGCCCTGTCCGACGCCTACTTTAAACTACGCAAGTGGCCCCAGGCATTAGAGGCAGCCAATTCTGCGCTCTTTTGTCCCGATGCCCACAAAAATCTGTTCTGCAAAATGCGCAAAGGACAAATCCTGTTCGAAATGGGCGATAAAGCAGCGGCCCGAGTGGTGCTCTTTGAGGTACACCAGCATGGTGGCCAAGCAATGTTAGCGGCCGAGCCAGCGGTCTATCTACAGGCGATCGACGATCTGACGCAAGCGCATTGACTATTCGTTTTCTATTACAGATGGTTTTAAGCACTTTTTTGCTTCTGTGCTAAATTTATACTTAGCGCGCTTGGCAACCCGTGAGCCTGCCGCGCGATTTGAAGACCATGATTAGGATCACTGCAATGAGAAGAACTCTAGTAACGCTCAGCTTTATCACAGGCCTGCTCGCCAGCCAGATACTGTTCGCCTGCACGCGCCCAGACCCACCGGAGATTCCAGACCCCGCAACCGCCGTGACACCTCAAATGATTAAAGCGAAAAATGATGTTCAGGCTTATGTGGATACCGCCGAAAAGTACCTCAAGTGTAATATCAGCACCGCACAACACAACTCGATGGTCGACGAGATGAAGGAAACCGCCGAGAAGTTTAACCAGGCAGTGCGCGCCTACAAGGCACGCATGGCTGGCTAACCTCCACCAACGCCCGGTTTACCGGGCGTTGGTCGCGCTTTGCGCGTACGCCAGCATCCCGCACCCGCCGCCAAGCCTACCCCACCGCTGCCTAGGCGATTTAACGTTCGCGTTTCGACCAATTTAGCACCCCTATAACTCGATCGCAGCAAGCCACCGGTTGCTTTTCACCAGCCGATTGCGCTACAACCCTTAGACACAGTGTCACCGCCGTAGGGATGGTATTTTTTGATCAATTTACAGGCTATTTCCCCCCTCATTGCTCAGGGAGAGCTGATTCTCACCCCAAATAATCGCCTGAAGAACAAGCTGCTGTTGCATTGGGCCCAGGCGCTCAGTGGTATAAGTCAGTCCCCCAAGGTATTTAGCCTGGGGGATTGGATCGACCGACAGTGGCACAAAGCCCAGCGGCTCAATGCAGAGTTGGCCACTAAAACACTCGCCTCGACCCTGGTGCGCCGGCACCTGTGGGCGCAGGCTCTAACCGCAAGCGATGTGGCAGACCCACTGGTGCACCCTCGCCTGCTTATCGATCAGCTAGACCAGGCCTACAGCTACCTGCGCATGTGGCAAGTAAGCCAGTCGGACTGGGCGGCCTACGGCCCTCCGGAGGAACAAGCTCGCCTGCAGTGCTGGATAGACGCTTTGGAAACAAGCCTGGCCCAGCGCGATCTGATCACAGAAGAGCAACGGCTGGCACAACTGTTAAAATGGTTAAGCGCCCAGACGCAACCAAAGGCGAAGGCCTACCTGCTAAATTTCGACACCCTAACCCCCTTGCACGAACAATTATTGCAGGCGAGCTTTCATACGCTGGAGCCCCTCCACAGCAACCAAACTCCCTCTCCAAACGCCTCGCTCGTCGTTTGCAAAGACCCAAAACACGAGTTAGTAGCCGTCGCACATTGGGCCCATCGCGCACTGGCTGACAACCCCAATCAACAAATCGCCATTATCGACCCCAATTTAGGTAAAAACAGGGCCCGCCTAGAGCGCCATTTAGCGCGGGTGTTTGAACCCGCACACCACTTGCCACAGACGCCGCGCTTTACTATGCCCTTTAACTTTTCTGCCGGTACACCATTGGCTCAGTGCCCGCCTGTACACCAATTACTTGCCAGCCTGCGCTGGCCCAAATCGACAGACCAATGCCTGATGTGGCTCAACAGCCCGTTTATAGGGCACGCAGAGGACCAGCACGCCAGGCAATGGGTGGGCAGCCGGCTGCTAGAGCTGGGCCAGGCCGAGATTCGGCTCGAAGACGTCGAGCAAGGCTTCGAACAATTACACCAACAATTCGCTGTCCTGCCAAACGCCGACAGCGGCCAACCCGACCCCGCCGCACTAACCTGCTGGTACGCGTTCTTTACCGAGCTGAGGAATTGGCCAGCACGGGCCACCGGCCGCCAATGGGCCGATATCATCCTTAATTCGCTTACCCAGCTAAACTGGCCCGGCCCACGACCACTCGATTCGGAAGAGCACCAGCAAGTCAGCCAGCTACTTCAACTGCTACCTCAGCTGGCGGAGGCAGACCATTTGGGCGCCCCCTTAACCGCCCGGGAAGCTGCGCAATGGCTCGCCGAGCTGGCCAGCCGTCAACCCTTCCAGCCCCAAACGCCCGAATCCCCGCTGCAGATTCTGGGCACCCTGGAATCTGCTGGCTTGGCCTTTGATCAAATCTGGGTGCTGGGCATGGACGATACCCAGTGGCCGCCAGCGGCGTCACCCAATCCGTTACTGCCCGCACAAATGCAGCGCGACCTGCAGATGCCGCACGCCAGCGCCGAGCGCGAACTGGCATTTTGCCAACGCATTACCCAAAACCTATTGTCGGCGGCTGACCGGGTGATTTTCAGCCACCCAGCGCGCGACGGCGACCGAGAACTCAGCACCAGCCCCTTGATTGCACACCTGCCCAGCGAATCCGCGCCCAAAGTGCCCGAATCTACCTTGTCGCCCTCCGTATTTGAGTGGCTGGAGACACTGAAAGCGCCACCGGTCGATGCGATAGAACTCACCGGCCTGCGCGGCGGCAGCGGTATGCTACAAAAGCAGGCCCGCTGCCCACTGGCTGCGTTTATGGAAGTACGCCTGGGCGCCCGCCGACCCGAGGCCGCCCAACCCGGCCTCAACGCGCTGGATCGCGGCACCCTCTTGCACCAGGCGCTCTACTACTTCTGGCGCGCCAAGCCCGTGTTGCACGAGATCGACGAACAGGCTATTGCCCAAGCTCTAGACCGCGCCTTGGATCAAGCCTGCCAAGAATTGCCGCTACTTGCCAACACGCGCTTTATGACACTGGAGCGCCAGCGACTAAGGCACCTGCTGCTACCTTGGTTGGCCTTCGAGCGCGAGCGGCCGCCATTTAGCGTGCAAGGGCTAGAGCAAAGTATCAGCTTTCGCCTCGGCGACCTCCCCCTGCAACTGAGACTGGATCGCATCGACAATGTAGACGGCCACTGGGTGCTGATCGACTACAAAAGCGGCCGCACGCACCTCAATAGCTGGCTTGGCGATCGCCCCGAGGAACCCCAGCTGCCCTTGTACGCCGTGGCGCTCAGCGATGCCGGCGAGCCTGTCGCGGCCATTGCCTTTGCGGAGTTACGACAAACTAATCAACTGCTGCAAGGCGTTGGCAACCCAGACCTTGCACCTGGCGTGAAACCGCCCAGCGATCGACAGGTTAATCACGATGACTGGCCAACATTGCTGGAACACTGGCGCCAAGTCCTGCATGCACTGGCCCAGGAACTCATTGAGGGCCACTGTCCACTGACCTTCTCAAGCCCACAAAGCGCGCAATACCTGGATCACATGAGCCCGCTGCTGCGCACGGCTGAGCAGGCCCAAATAGCGTTAGCACGCACAGAAATAACGCCGAATGTGTACCAGGAAGTCTCCCAATGAACGCTCCACAGGACGCACCCATTCGCGCGCGGGCGCTGGATATTCACGAATCGTTTGCCGTGTCTGCACCGGCCGGCTCGGGCAAAACCGGATTGCTCACCCAGCGGGTGTTGGCACTGCTCAACACCTGCGACGAACCGGAAGAGTTGCTGGCAATCACCTTTACCCGCAAGGCCGCTGGCGAAATGCGCGACCGCATCACCCAGGCCCTGCGCGATGCGAAAAACCAGCCCTGCCCCGACAGCCCCCACGAAGCCACCACCTGGTCGCTGGCACGGCAGGTACTCGCCCGCGATTCAGCGCGCCAGTGGTCGCTGACGGAGAGCCCTAATCGACTACGCATTCAAACCATTGACGGTCTCTCGCGCCAAATTGCCAAACAGCTGCCCTTCGCGTCTGGCATGGGCAGCTTGCCGGACCCCTCCGATCAGCCCGAGCCCCTATACCGCGCGGCCATTCTTGCACTCTACGAAAAGTTAGAGCGCAATCACCCAATCGCCGACGATTTGGCCACGCTGCTGCTGGAGCTGGATAACCGCTACGACACCTTTGAAGCACTACTGTTATCGCTGCTGAAACAGCGCGACCAGTGGCTGGGCCTAGCTATCGCAGGCCAGCACGAGGGTGCAAAAACCTTTTTAGAATCTAGCATAAATGATTTAATAATCAGTGAGTTAAAGCCTGTTTATAAAGCACTCTCTAAACACGCTTTAAGCCTGTGTGAGCTGGCACGTTTCGCCGCCGAAAATTTAATTATCGAAGGCAAGGACAGCCCGCTCTGCTCACTTAACGAATTGAACCAACTGCCCAGACCAGTGGCGGACAACACGCTTGGTGCCCTGCTCGCGCAATACCAGGCACTGCTAGAACTATTACTGACCAAGGACGGCGGCTGGCGCAAGAGCCTCACCAAGGCCATGGGCTTTCCCACCGAGCGGCCTCCGGAAATTAGTAAGGCCGAAGCGAAAACCCAAAAGGCGCGGCTGGCACAATTGATCGGCGAGCTCGGTCAAATCAGCGGCTTGCTGGAGCAACTACAGCAGGTGCGCGCGCTACCACAACCCGGCTATCAGCCTCACCAGTGGCGACTGCTGGATGCATTGACACGTGTACTGCCCCACCTGGCGGCCGAGCTAACGCTGGTATTCAGCCGAGAGGGCTGTAGCGATTTTATCGACACAGCACAAGCCGCGCTGACGGCTCTGGGGCGCTTAGATGCACCGTCGGAACTGGCGCTGCGCCTGGACTACCAGATTCGCCACATCTTGATCGATGAATTTCAAGATACCTCGGTGCCCCAACGGGCCCTTATCGAGCAGCTCATTGCCGGATGGGAGCCAGGCGACGGACGCACCCTGTTTATCGTGGGCGACGGGATGCAGTCGTGTTACGGCTTTCGAAATGCCAAGGTAGGTATATTTCTACAGGCCCGCGAGCAGGGTATTGGCGATTTACCGCTCACACCGCTGGATCTCACAGTGAATTTTCGGAGCCAGGCTGGCGTGGTGGACTGGGTCAACGCCCATTTTACGCACGCCTTTCCGCAGGCCGATGATGTCACCCGCGGACAAGTGCGCTACCAGCCAAGCGTTGCCGCGCGCCCCGCACTGGCCGGCTCCGCCGTCGATGTAAACCTGCTGGTGGATGCCAGCGAGGACGCGCAACTCGACCTGGAAATCGCTGAAGCGCAGGCGGTGGTCGACTTGATTCAGCAGTTGCGCAGCCAACACAGCGACCAAACCATTGCCCTTTTAGCCCGTACGCGCGGTCACTTGCGCGCCAGTTTGCGCTTGTTAGACCAGGCGGGCCTGCGCTACCAAGCCACCGAGTTGGACAACCTCAGCGATCGCATGGCCATTCAAGACCTGCTATCGCTGCTGCGCGCGTTGCTAAACCCCACTGACCGAATCAGCTGGCTAAGCCTGCTCAGAGCACCTTGGTGCGGCCTAGACAACAGCGACCTGCTCGCGCTGGTGCGCGCCGGCACCGAGACACTCCCCCTACTGGCCGACGGCCGGCCCTGCCTCTGGCAGCAAATGCAAACACCCGCCTGCCAATCTACGCTTAGTCAAAATGGCCAAGCCATTCTGGCCCGCACCGTCCAAGTACTACAACAAACTATGCAGCAGGCCGGTCGCAAACCTCTGCGGGACTGGCTAGAGGGCTGCTGGCAAGCCCTGGGTGGCCCGCAAACTCTGCTGGAAACCACCGATTTGGCCAACGCGCAAAGCTTCTTCGACTTATTGGAAGCACATACAGAAGGCGTCGGCGTGCGCGATTGGCAGGCCTTTGAGGAGGCCGTTGCGCGCCTATTTGCGGCGCCCGCCAGCGATGCCGATCCCCTGTTACAGGTAATGACCATCCATAAATCCAAAGGGCTCGAATTTGATCACGTAATTATCCCCGGCCTGCACCGCAAACCCAGAGCAGACAGCAAGGAGCTGTTATTGTGGCTGGATCAAATTGACGCCCAGGGTCGCCCCCAGATTTTGTTAAGCCCGCTAAGTAACACCGAAGAAAGTGATCTCTACCGCTTTATCCAGCGCGAACGCAGCCAGCGGGTGCACACGGAGGCCACCCGGTTGTTCTATGTGGGCGCCACCCGGGCCATACGCCATTTGTACCTGTTTGCCTGTGTAAAAGAAAAAGACGGCGAGCTACAGCCCCCCGCCAAAAGCAGCTTGCTGGCCAGTATTTGGGCGACCGCCAGTTCACAAGCCCGCGTACACCGGGTGCAATCTACCCAAAGACCGTCCACCGGCAAGCTTGCAGGACAAAACCTTATCCGTCGCCTGCCCGCAGGCTGGCAACCGCCGGCAATATCGGGCACCGATCTATTGGCAGATTTCCGAGGTAAAACGGGGGCCCTGGACGCCGACAATCCCCTCAATCGACCCGATACACGCTCGGTTTTCGAATCTGAACAGCGAGCGCTAGGCACCCTTTTACACGCCGAAATTCAGCACCTTACCGAGGCGAACTTGCTCCCAACCCCCGAGTACCTCGCGCGTAATAGCGGCTATCTACGCGGCCAACTGCGGGCCGCGGGCGTTCAGCAGCCGGAAGTTGCGTTAGCCAGATTACAGCGCGCCCTCACAAATATGGCGAATTCGACTGTGGGTCGCTGGCTACTCAGTGGCCAGCACAACCAGAGCGCTACGGAGCTGGTTTTGTGGGAAACCCGTGACCGCGTTGCCCGGCAGTGGGTTATCGACCGAACCTTTGTGGCCGATGGCCAGCGCTGGGTAATCGACTACAAAGGCAGTGAACCGGCCTCCCACCAAGCGCTCGCGGATTTTCTGGACGAACAGGTGCGGCTCTATCGGGGCCAATTACTCAACTATGCGCGCCTGGCCCGCCAGCTGGGCCCGGAGCCCGTGCGGCTCGCGCTTTATTTCCCCCTTTGCGACGAGTTTCAGCGGCTGGACATAACATAAATGCGTGATTTTCAGGCAATCCAAGAATTTTTCTGCCAATCGCTTGGCAGTTAGCCGAAAAAATCCCGTAGAATGACCGACCGCTTTCCGCAGACTTAAAAGAGATACGTGCTCCATGACTAACCGCGCAGTAGACGACTTAAATGTCGTATCCCAGGAAATCCTGATTTCACCGGACGCCCTCAAAGCGGAACTGCCGTTGACTGAAACGGCAATAACATCCGTCACCGAAGGCCGCCAAACCATCCGCAACATCCTGGATCGCAAGGACCACCGCATTTTCGTGGTGATTGGCCCCTGCTCCATTCACGATGTGGATGCCGCGCTGGATTATGCCCGGCGCCTCAAAAAACTGGCCGATGAAGTTTCGGACACCCTCTATGTGGTCATGCGCGTGTATTTTGAAAAACCCCGTACCACTGTGGGCTGGAAAGGCCTGATTAACGACCCCTACCTGAACGACTCCTTTAAAATTCAGGAGGGCCTGCACATCGGGCGCAAACTGCTCCAGGACGTGGCAGAAATAGGCCTGCCTACCGCCACCGAGGCCCTGGACCCCATTTCGCCCCAATACCTACAGGATCTGATTAGCTGGTCGGCTATTGGCGCACGCACCACCGAGTCGCAAACCCACCGCGAAATGGCCTCTGGTCTATCCTCGGCTGTGGGCTTCAAAAACGGCACCGACGGCTCGCTGACGGTGGCCATCAACGCCCTGCAGTCGGTGGCCAACCCGCACCGTTTTTTGGGTATTAACGAAAACGGCCAGGTCTCGATCATCCATACTGCCGGCAACAGCTACGGCCATGTGGTGCTGCGCGGCGGCAACGACAAGCCCAATTACGACTCTGTCAGTGTCGCCATGTGCGAAAAAGAGCTGGCCGCCGCCGGCATTGCCCCCAATATCATGGTGGATTGCAGCCATGCCAACTCCAACAAAAAACACGACCTGCAACCACTGGTATTGGATAACATCGCCAATCAAATCGTTGAGGGTAACAAGTCCATTATCGGCGTGATGGTCGAGAGTAATATTGGCGCGGGCAATCAAAAAATGACCGCTAATAAAGCCGACTTAAAGTACGGTGTATCCATCACCGACGCCTGTATCGACTGGGAAACCACCGAGAAATGTTTGCGCGATATGCGCAATAAAATCAAAGACATATTGCCTGGGCGCTAATTCGCGCCCGCTCGTTTGCCCTACGTGCTTGCGGGGGCAAACGCCCCCGCCTTTTACACACGCCCTAGGCCTAGCGCAACACCTATTAGGCCATCGACACCTGCCCTACACCTTCGCGGCTTTCGGCGCGTGCCAACATCGAATCAAAAAAGCCAGCCCGCAGACTCAACGCCATCAGCATGCCATCGCGCAAGGGGACGCGATGCCGCTCGTACTGCGCATAGTGCGCAGCGATGTCATTGAGCACCTCACCGTGTTCATCATCCAACAGTGCGTGTAAATCAAAGAACACGCGCGCCCGCGGCGAAACCTCCAAGTGTCGATCAATGGCATTTAAAATAGGTCGATAAACAAACTTAACTATATTCTCCGTGCCTAATCCCATCGCCCCAAGCGATTGATCGGCGCCGCCATCGGTGCAGGCGCCTAAAAACATCTTGCGCCAAATTTTAGCCTCGTCACAAAATCCATGAGTAGTACGGTAGTGCTCGTCATAGCCTATAGCATCCAAAAAACGTGTATAAAGTACCGGGTGAGGCACTCCCTGAACCCAATCAATCTGAACGCCAATTGACGCCAAAGCCTGTGCATCTTCGGCATCCACCTGGCCACTTTCTTCAATTAAATTCGCTATGAGTGCCTCGCGATGATGGCGTGCCTCTAGCTTGGAGATAGTTACGGTAAGGTAGCGAATAAAGTCCACACTGTAGGCAAGGTATTGATAGAGAAAGTCTTTTAAGATCGCGGGCGGATTCGTAAAGTCACCTGCCTCCAAACGCTGTAAAAAAGGGTGTCTGAGGGCGCGGTGCGCCAACGCCTCTTCGTTTAGCGCTGCGATAAACTGCCGAGCACTTGCAAGTGAATGTGACGGTGTATGACCGAGTGCTTCCATGATGCATTACTCCCGCTTAATTCTGTAAATGTCACTCGACAGTTAAGCGCAACAATGCAAGATCACAAGGTATTTTTTAATGACTGAATAGCTGCCCCGCAAGCAAAAATAAATTAACTCTGCCCCCATACATTAAAAACATCGGCTACACCTAGAATAACGAGCGGCACTTCGATGCGCGCATCAACGACATTGGCTTAGTGGAGGACCCTATGGAATATTCGTCCAGAGATTTCAACAAAACCCAGGCAAGCCTTTATGCTGAAAGCCCACAAAAACTGATTCACAAGCAAGTTTGTCATCAGAACCCCAACAATGAATTTAATGCCGAACGCAAGCACCCTGTATTTGTTGTTGACCTGCCATCCAAAACGCTGAGCATGACCATCGGCGGACTGGAACCCAGGCAGGCAACCAACAAACACCGCCACACCTACGAGACAGTCATCTACATTCAAGAGGGCATGGGCTACTCGCTAATCGAAAACACTCGTGTAGATTGGCAGGCCGGCGACGCAATTTACATACCTGTGTGGGCCTGGCACAGCCACCACAATGAAACGGATCACAACTGCGTGTACATCGCTTGTGAAAACACACCCCTGCTACAGAATTTGGGGGTGGCGATTAGAGAAGAGTCGGTGTAGTAGTGTTGCCCGGTTAAAGGCACTCACAAAAAAGCGAGCTCGATGCTCGCTTTTATTTTTACCTTGCGCCTGAGCGCGGTGCCGTTTGAGGACTCCCGTCCCGACTCAATAATAAGCATTACTCTTATCGGAGTGGTCGGTCATATCCCGCACGCCTTTCAACTCGGGTATCTTAGTGACCAGAGTTTTCTCTACACCCTCTTTCAAGGTGATATCCACCGCACTGCAACCCTGACAGCCGCCACCAAATTTCAACACGGCATACATATCTTCAGTGATGTGCGACAGGCTCACAACACCGCCGTGCGACGCCAGACCTGGGTTCACTTCGTTGTAAAGCACATAGTTGATCTTGTCTTCCAGCGGGCTGTCGTCGCTGATCTTGGGCATTTTGGAATTGGGCGCACGGATGGTGAGCTGGCCGCCCATTTTATCGGGCGAGTAGTCCACTTTGGCCTCGTCCAGATACGGCAGCGAGCGCTCCTCGAAATAGGCCGTTAGGCCTTCGTATTCAACGGCTACATCGCCATCGCGATCATCGCCAGGGCGCGAGTAGGCAATACAGGTTTCAGCCTGCGGCGTCCCGGGGCTGGATACGAACATGCGAATGGCAATGCCAGGGGTATTCTGCTTTTCGAGCAGTTCGCGCAAGTACTTCTGAGCAGATTCCGTAATATTGACGTTTACCATCGGTTTTCAGGGCCCTTCAAAGTTATTACCTGATTGAAACAGTCGGGTATTCTAAACAATTGGCCGGCAAAGCTAAACAACCATTTAACAATCAGGGATAAAGCGGATAATGGCGCTTTGCAGGCTCCACAGAGTCGGCTTTTCTGGTAGAATCTCAATCTAAATCAAAATATTTTGATATAGATACTTCATCCTAGCCTTATCGCGGAATACCCATGTCGTTAAACAGAACAGCCCAGATACACGCAGCCTTGAAGCAACGCATCCTCATTTTAGACGGGGGCATGGGTACTCTCATCCAGTCGCACAAGCTTCAAGAGGCCGACTACCGCGGCGAGCGCTTTGCCGACTACGGCCAGGATCTGGCGGGCAATAACGATCTGCTCACCCTGACCCAGCCAGATATTATCGCGGGCATCCACGCCGCCTACTTCGAGGCCGGCGCGGATATCGTTGAAACCAACACCTTTAACGCCACACAGGTTTCCCAGGCGGATTATGGGCTCCAGGCCATTGTGCCCGAATTGAACTACGAAGCGGCCGCCCTGGCCCGTCGCGTTGCCGATGAATTCACCGCCAAAAACCCGGCCAAGCCTCGGTTTGTGGCCGGCGTGCTGGGCCCAACCTCGCGCACCTGCTCAATTTCACCCGATGTAAATGACCCTGGCGCGCGCAATATTACTTTTGATGCGCTGGTGAACGACTACCTGGAAGCCACCGAGGGTTTGGTCAAAGGCGGCGCAGATATCATCCTAATCGAAACCATCTTTGACACCCTAAACGCCAAAGCTGCCGTATTTGCCGTCAAAACCTATTTCGACCGAGAGGGTATAGAGCTGCCCATTATGATTTCGGGCACCATTACCGATGCCTCCGGCCGCACCCTGTCGGGCCAAACTACCGAGGCATTCTACAACTCCCTGGCCCACGCCAAACCCTTATCCATTGGTCTGAATTGCGCGCTGGGCGCCAAAGAGCTGCGCCCCTATGTCAAAGAACTGTCGCGGGTTGCCGGTTGTCTAGTATCAGCGCACCCCAACGCGGGCCTGCCCAACGAGTTTGGCGAGTACGATGAAACACCCGAAGAAATGGTGGCCGTAGTAGAAGAATTTGCCGCCAGTGGCTTTTTGAATATTATCGGTGGCTGTTGCGGCACCTCGCCGGCCCACATTCAGGCCATTGCACAAGCTGTGGCAAAATATCCCCCGCGCGCTATCCCCGAGATCGAGCCCGCCTGCCGCTTGTCCGGCCTAGAGCCCTTTAATATCACCCGCGACTCCCTGTTCGTGAACGTGGGCGAGCGGTGTAACGTCACTGGCTCGGCCAAATTCAAACGACTAATTGTGGAGGAAGATTACGCCCAGGCCTTGGAAGTAGCACTGGAGCAAGTGCAAAACGGCGCCCAGGTGATTGACATCAATATGGACGAAGGCTTGCTGGACGCCGAGGCGGCCATGGTGCGCTTTCTCAATCTGATCGCCGGCGAGCCCGATATTGCCCGCGTGCCCATTATGGTGGACTCCTCCAAGTGGGAAATTATCGAAGCCGGCCTTAAATGCGTGCAGGGCAAGCCGCTGGTAAACTCCATCAGTCTAAAAGAAGGTGAAGCGGAATTTATTGAGCGGGCCAATCTGTGCCGCCTCTACGGCGCGGCCGTGGTGGTCATGGCCTTTGACGAAGACGGCCAGGCCGATACCCAGGCCCGCAAGATTGAAATTTGCCAGCGCTCCTACGACGTGCTGGTAAATAAGGTGGGTTTCCCACCGGAAGACATTATTTTTGACCCTAATATCTTCGCCGTAGCCACGGGTATCGAAGAGCACAACAATTACGCTGTCGATTTTATCGAGGCTACCCGCTGGATTCGCCAAAACCTGCCCCACGCAGGGGTTTCTGGCGGCGTATCCAACGTTTCCTTCTCGTTCCGGGGCAATAACCCGGTGCGCGAAGCCATTCACTCGGTGTTTCTGTACCATGCCATTCAGGCGGGGCTCAACATGGGCATCGTGAACGCCGGCCAACTGGCGGTATACGACGACTTACCCAAAGAGCTGCGCGACACCGTTGAAGATGTGATTCTCAACCGCACGCCCGAGGCAACCGAAGCCCTGCTGGCCATTGCCGATAACTATAAAGGCGACGGCAGCAGCGGGCCTAAAAAAGAAGATTTGGCCTGGCGCGAACTGCCGGTTACCAAGCGCATTGAGCACTCGCTGGTTAAGGGCATTTCCACCTATATCATCGAAGATACCGAAGCCGCGCGGGTGCAGGCCGCCAAACCCATCGATGTCATTGAGGGCGCGCTCATGGACGGCATGAACGTGGTGGGTGATCTGTTCGGTGCGGGCAAGATGTTCTTGCCCCAGGTGGTGAAATCGGCTCGGGTAATGAAACAGGCAGTGGCCTACCTGAACCCCTACATCGAGGCCGAAAAGCAAGTGGGCGCCAAGCCCAACGGCAAGATTCTGATGGCCACCGTGAAGGGCGATGTGCACGATATTGGCAAAAACATCGTGGGTGTGGTGTTGCAATGCAACAATTTCGAAGTGGTGGACCTCGGCGTCATGGTGCCCTGCGAAAAAATCTTGCAAACCGCTCTCGATGAGAAGTGCGACATTATCGGTTTATCGGGGCTGATTACCCCCTCCCTGGACGAAATGGTGACCGTTGCCCGCGAAATGGAGCGCCAGGGAATACAGCTGCCGCTGATGATTGGGGGGGCCACTACCTCCAAGGCCCACACAGCCGTAAAAATCGAGCCGCAATTTAAACACGATCAGGTGGTGTACGTGGCAGACGCCTCCCGCGCTGTGGGCGTGGCAAGCCAACTGCTGTCCGACGAGCTTAAGCCGCAGTTAGTGGAAAAAGTGCGCGCCGAATACGAATCGGTGCGAATCCGCAATGCCGGCCGCAAGGCCCGCGGCACAGTACTGAGCTATCCAGACGCGATTAAAGCGGGCCTTAAGCTCGACTGGGACAACTACACGCCGCCAGCCCCCGCCTTCACCGGCACACGCGTCTTTGACGACTACCCATTGCAGGAACTCATCGAAACCATCGACTGGACGCCTTTCTTTATCAGCTGGGATTTGGCCGGTAAGTATCCACGTATTCTAGAGGATGCTGTGGTAGGTGAGGCGGCACGCAATCTATTTGACGATGCCCAGGCCATGCTCAAGCGCATTGTGAATGAGAAATTACTTAAAGCACGGGCGGTGGTTGGCTTTTGGCCTGCCAACCGAGTCAATGGCGACGATATTGCGCTATTTCAGGACGATGCGCGCACTGCCCCCTTGGCCACCTTGCACCACATCCGCCAACAAAACAAAAAGCCGGGTGACATCCACCCCAATATGTCGCTGGCAGACTTCGTGGCACCCAGCGGCCAACAAGACTATGTGGGCGGCTTTGTAGTCACGGCGGGTATCGGCGCCGAAGAACTCGCCAAATCCTTTGAGGCGGCCCACGACGACTACAGCGCCATTATGGTCAAAGCGCTAGCTGATCGCCTTGCGGAGGCCTTTGCCGAGCACATGCACAGGCGCGTGCGAAAGGAGTTCTGGGGCTATGCAGCCGACGAAAACCTAGCCAATGAAGACCTCATCAAAGAGGCCTATCAAGGCATTCGCCCGGCGCCAGGCTACCCCGCCTGCCCCGATCACACGGAAAAGGCCACCTTGTTCAAAGTACTCGATGCCACCAACGCCACCGGCGTGGAACTGACCGAACATTTCGCCATGTTCCCCGCCGCTGCGGTATCTGGCTGGTATTTTTCCCACCCCAACAGCCGTTACTTCAGCACCGGCAAGATCAGCAAAGACCAGGTGGAAAGTTTAGCTGAGCGAAAAGGTATGCCTCTGCATACAATGGAGCGCTGGCTGCAGCCGGTGCTGGATTACGATCCACAATAACGGTTGGTGCAATACGCGAGCCGGTTTGCCAATGAGGTACCGGCCGTTTTCACCAACGGGCAGGCTTGGACCGCTTTGCAGGCCCTGTTAATCTGGCAGTGCACAGTCAACTTGGAATAACAGGGATGCAACGATGACCGACAGACCTGCAGAAACTGATCCTCACAACACCGCCCGAGAAACGCCCCGGAAACCCAATCCAGGGCTGGGCGCGGTGGTACTAAGCACCTTGGCCGCCGCCATTGGCGTGCAAAGTCGGCAAAATCAAGAGCGGGATTTTCAGGCAGGTAACATATACCACTATGTGGTGGCGGGCGTCGTATTCACGGTAATCTTTGTGGCAACAATTGCAGCCATTGTACAAGCGGTACTCAAAAATAGCGGGCTATAAACCCCCTAGTTGCATTTGCAATAATAGATATCAACACAATAACCATATCAACCAAATACTTTTTGCTCGTAAAACAACCACTTTTGCCACCAAAAACGCCAAGTTCAGCTGGTGTGACGCCATAAGGCGCCAATGTCCAACCCACCGGCCCTTAACATTTTCACTAAGCTGCCCCGTAGGCCGCGGTATTCCGTGGACGGCAATTCCGCCAGAAATTCCGCTTGATGGGCCTCCGCTAATTTGTTCAAGCTTTTTATTAAATGCCGAGCCTGGGGGGTGAGCTGCAACTTAACCACGCGCCGGTCTAGGCCATCGTGTTCGCGAGCTACTAAGGATTGTGCCTCCAGCCGATCGAGCATACGGGTCACCGTCGAGCGGTCGGCGCCTATCTGTTCGGCCACCTGCGCCGGTGTTTTTGCCAAGCCGTGATGCATCACATTCAGTGCCGCCCACTGCTGCCAACTTAATCCGTGAACTTTCAATTGCTGATTAAGCCGATCTTGCATCTGATGTGCCAGGCGGCTGATCCAGAATGCATAGCTGTTGTGCAAATGAAAATCCTTCTCGGTCATACCTTACGCCTTGTGGTTAACGCTTACGACAGCGCACATGATGCACCAGCCAGCCCAACTGTCCAGTGCAAAGACTGCATATTTCCATCTCGCTCAGCCTTTGCAGACCCGCCTTTACGCAGGTGGGTTAGCAAGCACCGGCCGGGGAGCGCCCCGAATGTTATTGAAACCGCTCAGCGACGTGCTGTAGAGCCATTTATCGGGCCCACAATTGCAGCCCTGAAAACGCAAAAAACCAGAGGCAGGCTCTGGTTTTTTGGTGCGCAGACACACCCTCGCTATAGCAACGGCAGGACGATGACTGTGCTGGCCCCCTGTCTCCCTGGAGTATTAATGACCGGGCTGGGCCTACTGACCGCTCACCCAGAACACGCAGGTAGCCACAAAAATGGCTATCAGTGCCATTGCTGCAATGGCATCTGCCATGCTGTCACCCTGTTCTTGCATTTGAATTTCATCGTGCATGGTACTACTCCTCTGTTATTTTTTTTGGGGAGAACACTGGCGTTTATTCGCCGGGACTGATTTTAACCACACAATAAAGCAAGGAATCAAGCGCCAAAGGCATTCTTATTCCAAAAATATATTACGATAGCGCAAACAATTAGTATCAAGCTTCCCGCGAGCTTGGTAATCTCGCCGCCGCGTCACCCTACTATGCGAGCGCCAGGCCTTTAAAAACAGGGGCTCAGCTCGATTCAGACGGTGAACTAAGGTATCCTGCGCAGCCATTGTTTCGCCAGCAGACGGCCTGCAGTAAATAACCCTGCGCTATATAGCGCTCTGTAAGGTATTTAACTTTCATGTACGTTTACGACTCCTACGATCATCACATCGTGCGCGAGCGCGTCGCACAGTTCCGCCGCCAGACCGAACGCTATCTGGCCGGCGACCTGACCGACGAAGAATTTTTGCCACTGCGCTTGCAGAATGGCCTATACATACAGCGTGTAGCCCCTATGCTGCGCATTGCTGTACCCTACGGCCTCCTTAGCAGTCGACAGTTGCGTAAACTGGCCCACATTACCCGCGAGTACGATAAAGGTTACGCGCACTTCACCACTCGCCAAAACGTACAGCTGAACTGGCCTCAATTGGAAGACGTGCCCGATATTCTTGCAGAGTTGGCCGACGTCGAAATGCACGCCATTCAAACCAGCGGCAACTGCATTCGCAATGTGACCTCTGATCAGTTTGCCGGTGTGGCGCCCGACGAAATTACCGATCCACGCCCCTATTGTGAAATTATTCGCCAATGGTCCACCTTTCACCCGGAGTTTGCGTTCTTGCCACGCAAGTTCAAGATCGCTGTGTGCGGCTCGGCACAGGATCGCGCCGCCATCCTGGTGCACGACATAGGTTTGCAGCTGGTGGTCAATGACGCCGGCGAGACGGGCTTTCAGGTCTATGTGGGCGGTGGGCTGGGTCGCACGCCGGTCATCGGCAGCAAAATCCGCGAGTTTTTACCCGAAGCCCACCTGCTCTCTTACCTGGAAGCCATTCTGCGCATCTATAACTTGCACGGACGTCGCGACAATAAATTCAAAGCGCGTATTAAAATCCTGGTGAAAGCCATGGGGCCTGAGATTTTCGCAGAAAAAGTGGAAGCCGAATGGGCCCACATCCGCGACGGCGAGACCACTCTGACCCAGGCGGAAATTGATCGCGCCAAGTCATTTTTTACACTACCCGACTACCAGGCCGACGCCAGCGCCGACTTGACGGCGCTGCAAGCGGAACACAAGGCTTTTGCCCGCTGGCTTGAGCGCAACGTCAAAGCCCACAAGCAGCCCGGCTACAGGGCAGTGATTTTGTCGCTCAAACCTACGGGAGTCGCGCCCGGAGATGTCACCGACAAGCAGCTTGAGGCTATTGCAGACCTGGCAGATACCTACAGCTTTGGCGAAGTGCGAGCTACCCACGAGCAAAATGTGGTGCTGGCCGACGTGCGCGAAGCAGATTTGTTTGAGGTTTGGCAGAAAGCCAAAGCCCACGGATTTGCTACACCAAATATCGGCACCCTCACCGACATGATCTGCTGTCCGGGCGGCGATTTTTGCTCTCTGGCTAACGCCAAGTCCATTCCCATTGCCGAGGCCATCCAGCGTCGTTTCGACGATATGGATTACCTCTACGATTTGGGCGAGCTGACACTCAATATTTCGGGCTGCATGAACGCCTGTGGCCATCATCATGTGGGTCACATCGGCATTTTGGGCGTCGATAAGAAAGGCGAAGAGTTTTATCAGGTACAGCTCGGCGGCTCAGCCAGTAACGATGCCAGTTTGGGCACGGTTCTCGGGCCGTCCTTTGGCCGCGCAGAAATGCCCGACGTTATCCAGAAAATTCTGGATGTCTACGTAGAACAGCGCACGCCCGAAGAGGTGTTTTTAGACACCTACCGCCGTATTGGTGTACAACCTTTTAAGGAGCGTATTTATGCCAAAGCTAGTTAAAGATGGCGCCTTGGTTGAGTGCAATCGCCCCATTCTGCCCAAAGACAGTGCGCTCGAAGCCGTCGACGCCGCTGGCGCTCAAGCCGTCGTGCCGCTGGCCTTGTGGCTGGAACACACTGAAACACTCACCGCGCAGGGTATCACCGGTGTATGGGTTGACTCTGATGAGTCGGTGGAACCACTGCGCGATCAATTGGCTCAGCTGGACCTCGTCGCGATCCGTTTTCCGGCATTTGCCGACGGACGCGGCTTTTCCTTGGGACGCCTAGTGCGCGAGCGCTTTAAATTTCGCGGTGAGATTCGCGCCTTTGGTACAGTAATTCAAGATCAAATGCACTACCTCAAGCGCTGCGGCTTTAATGCGATGGATTTGCGCCCCGGCACAGATCTGAACTCGGCGATCGCCTCACTAGCCGACTTCACCGAGCACTACCAAGCAGCTGTGGACCAGCCCAAGCCCCTGTTCCGGCGCCGCGCATAATAAGCCCAACACCGGCCAAAACGCCCGCCCTGCGCGGGCGTTTTTGTTTTACACGACCTGCATTCGTCAGTGGCACAAATCTTGATTACACTGTAATGCAAGAGGAGTAACTTATGCCTGAACCCACGCTGTTCCAGTCATTTTTTTTAATCTTTACCGGCGCCGCCGTCGTGGCGTCCTTGGCGCTTTACAGTCGCCAGCCACTGCTTGTTGCCTACA